>NZ_KV804220.1:0-1278 GCF_001811315.1 Bacteroides sp. HMSC067B03
CCAATCAAGCCGTAAAACTTCTCTGAAGCCTTAGAAATGAGTTTTTGGACGTTCTTCTTTGTTTCAATGGAACGTAGTTCTTTCTGAAGCTGAAGAAGCTGGTTTTGTACGTCCTTGTGTTTGTCTAATGCACTGGATATATCGTTTGATAGTTCCTGAAGCTGTTCTTTCGCACATTCGGTCTTGTACTGCATAGCCGATAAGTGTTTGCGGTCAGAAGAAACGCCACGTTCCATGCCCAGTGTTTCAGATGCTATGGTTTGGAGTTCTGCCATGTCATCACGCGATAAACGCACACTTTTCCCATTCGGCTGCGTCCAATCGAAAACTACATGGGCATGAAGGTTAGGTGTCCATTGCTTTGCGTTCATGTATCCTTCGTCCTTGTGTATATGGATTTGAAATGCTTCGATACCGAAACGTTCTTTGCAGACCGTGGCAAACTGCTGGAGTTCCTGCATGGTGGTTTCTTGTTTGATTACTATTACTCCCTCTCGTATGGGTGCGGCTTTAGCCTGCATCTTCTGCCCAACCGTATCGAGATATCTTTGTTTCGCACTTTCCAGCCGATGGGAGATGCTATCTCCAACCCAGCTTTCATTCAAATGACTAAGTTCGGGACGAACATAGTCCAACTCTTTTTCCCTAAAGTTGTGAATCTCACTCCCCGGCTTCACTGCTTGTACATGAATACTTGTTGCTCCCATAAGTTAACATTTTTGTGACAATCGATAACAGCCGGTGACAGCCGGCTGACAGGGGGTTAAGGGGGCTTGTCCCCTTACACACGCACCCTTTAGGGTGCTAGTGTGCTATCACCATACTGCATAGGTGCGAAGTTAGCAAATGTTCTGTAAATGCACAAATAAAGGGGAAAACATTTGGATTTGCGACAATAAAGTACTACCTTTGTTGCTGACCAAACGGTAGCCGACCGATACGGGAGAGTTACCAAAATACAAGCCGCTGGAGTTAATTGACGGACATCCGACATCTCCAGCGGCTTTATTTTTGCCTATCTGCTTCGTCTAGGCATACCAGTACCTCTACTAAAAATGTACTTCAAAGATACTTATTTTCTACCGACTTGATAGTTTTTACCCCATATTCTTGGACATTTTTCCCCCATGAGGTTATCTTTGTAGGGTGAAAGAGAAACCCATAAACGGGGATAGATTGAATGCTGGGAAGCATAAACAATCGGGGTAAGGTTAGCGAACCTTGCCTTTCATCCCCCATTATAACTTTACATAGAGGAACTTTATCTATCCCCCCCCC
>NZ_KV804221.1:0-1689 GCF_001811315.1 Bacteroides sp. HMSC067B03
CCGGGAAACTTAACGGCTACTATGTCACAGCCCGAAGCGGTACGGAGTATAAGGCAAGCGAGATAGGGAAAGGCTACACTCTCGCCCATATCGAGCGGACACAAAGCAAACTGAAGTGCAACTCAATGAACATATCTCATGGAAACAAACTCACACCCGGAAGCGGCAGCTTCCAACGTTAAGCAGGGACAGTACAGCCCCCGGAAAAGAAAAGATACAACGCCAAGGGTAAACCCGCAGCTTGCGGTAGAACTGGTGTATCAAGAACTAAAGCGTGTTGAAGTCTATACGAAGCGCATAGAGGACGCAACAGCCCGAAAGGTACAAATAGACGGGAAAAGCCTTGAAAGTGCCGAAAATCGCCTAAAAAACGTGTTGGCGGACTTTGAACGGCAGGGGTACAGAATGAAAAACGGCGGTTATGTGGACAAACGAATTTCGTTCTACTCAATCCTTTGTGCTGTTATCTCCCTATTGTTCGCTTGTTTCATGTGCTATCTTTGGACGGATGCAGCCAAAGACCGGGACAACTACAAGCAGTATTATGAATACTACCAAGAGCAGGCAAGGGAACAAAAGGGGAATAAATAAACATCTAACTTTACGAATTATGGGAACAACGGAACACGAAGAACCCCGGTTCTTCTTCATACTGAACAAGGGTGCGAAGTCCGGCGGCGAAATCACCCATGCCGTCCTAAACGGTAGTATCGTTTCGAAGCCGGCAGGCTGGGACGCCTTTCATGGGCTTGCACTGGCGAGAGAGAAACTAAGCAGCGAGGAAATACAACAGCAGATGAAAGAACTTGGTGTAGAAATGGAAATCGTTCCTCTGATTTGACAAGATTACCCGGAGTGTTTCAGCCGGGTAATCTTGTTACTTATCCTTGATTTTCCCTTTAAGGGCGTTTATAATCCACCCTTTCGGATTGTTCTTTTCTCGTGATTTTCCGTTTAGGAGAGCCAGTTCTCCGATAAGGTCGGTTATCTTTTCTTGTGCCGTTATGAATGTCTCTTTGTTCCGGTTTATCTCTTCCGATGTGAAGCCGCAGGAATAACGGAGGTACTCGTACACATGGCTGTCTATCTGATATCGTGCTGTAACCTTTGCTTGCAATTCTTTCCCTTCCAGTTCTTCATCTCTGAACTGTGGTTGATAGACCGGGTAGAACCTAAACCCGGTCACCTTGCTACGTTTGTTGTTTGGGTTTTCACGCACTTTCACGTAGTTGAAAGTGTATGGGCAGCTCTCATCAAGCGCAGCCTTTGCTGGTTTCAAAACTCTTTCCTCAAAATGATCTATTCTGTCTTTTCCGTTCTTGTCCTTGTATTTGTCCGCAGGTATGCCAAGACGGTCTTTCAAGTTTTCAAGGGATATATCCAAAGGGTACACCTGCCCACTCATTAACATGTAAAACCTAAGGGAATACCCAGTAGGTAGCGCAAGAGCCTTGTTTAACTCAAATTCTCTGTACCCCTTGGCGAACTTGGTAAACACATCCCAAAGGTCGTTAGACACACGAAAGGTTATAATGCCAGTGCGTTTTTTATATTTTGGGTTAGATATAAATCCGCACTTCCACCATTCCTCGTCATCTTCGTAAGTAAAAAAACGTCCTGCCAAAGAATCGAGTGCGGCTATGATTTCATTGTAATCACGTCCGGAAAAAATAACGTCAGATACATGCA
>NZ_KV804222.1:0-12381 GCF_001811315.1 Bacteroides sp. HMSC067B03
TGCTGTGGGCTTTCCCCTGCAATCCCTAACGTGGATGAAAGGGCTTTCACTGTCTTGCACCTGCACCTTGGCGCACGGGCTGTTCCGTCCCGGCGTCCGTTTCCGACCACTTCGGCAGGCTGCATGGCCGAAGCCGGACATCGGGGCGGAAGGACAAACGGAACACGTCCGTCCGTGCCGTCACACGGGGCTTCGGCTGTTCGCCAAAACTTCCCGTGCCCCCGTCCCGTCCGAAAGAGTTCCCCGGCGTTTGTCCGGCAGCCGGAAGCTGACCGTCCTCCCATTGTATTCTCCCGCCCGTATCTCCTTGCCTTGGGAAACGGGCGTTCCCGGCTCTCCGGAAGGCTTCTTTTTCCCGCACCCGGCAAGTAACTTACCATTGGCTGGAATGACTGACAGGGCATTTTTTCCCTAAGCTGATTGGAAAAACATTGACGAAGGTAGGCGGAGGTGAAAGCAAATCCGCAAAAAATGCCAAATCTCCACCCTGCGGGTAGTATTTACCATTTTTTCAGATGGTTGCAATTCACCTTTTCCGCTATCAATGATGGTCAATGTTCTTCCCAATCAGCCAAGGGAAAAAATTGGTTGGGGCGACAAGCGATGAAAACAGAGTAATAACGATTAAAATTTGTGAGTTATGGCAACAACGAACAGCACTATCGAAAAGATTGCACCGATGTTCACCGATTTGTTAATCAAGAAAATCGAGTGCTTGAAAACGGATTGGCAAAAACCGTGGATAGCGAGCCTTGAACAAGGTTTGCCCCGCAACATCAGAGGAACGCTCTACAACGGCGGAAATGTCTTGATGTTATTGTTCTACACCGAGTTTATGAAATTCACTTTGCCCGTGTTCCTCACGTTCAACCAAGCGAAAGAAGAGGATTTAAGTGTTTGCAAGGGCGCACGCTCGTTCCCCGTTTATTATTGGTTCAAGTTCGTGGTACACAAGGAGACGAAAAAGACAATCAAGTACGAGGAATACCGCAAGCTGACCGCAGCCGAGCAGGAAAATTACAAGGTCATCCCGCAGATGAAGTATTACAATGTCTTCAACATCGACCAGACCGATTTTGCAGGGAAATACCCCGAACGCTACGAGCGCATGAAAAAGGGGGAGCAGCCCGAAGACTATTCGGACGGGATGATTTACGAGGCGTTGGACGAGCTTGTCTATCTGCAAAATTGGTATTGCCCTATCAAGGTGCAGTATTCGGACAGTGCCTACTATTCGCCCTCTTCCGACCATATCGTTTGCCCGCAGCGTGAGCAGTTCCCGCAGGGAGCGGAATATTACGGCACGCTTCTGCACGAGATGGCGCACAGCACGGGAAGCCCCCAACGGCTGAACCGCACGTTCGGCAGCTTCTTCGGGGATGCGCTCTACGCCCGTGAGGAACTTGTCGCCGAACTTACCGCAGCCCTTTGCGGTGCGTTCTTCGGCTACGCAGCCGCACCGCAGGAGAACAACGCCGCCTATCTGAAACACTGGCTCACCAAGCTAAAGGAAGAACCCGCCTTTTTGGTGGAGATATTGGGGGACGTGAACAAGGCGGCGAAGATGATTGCCGACAAGGTAACCGAACCGATGAACGAACCCGCAGCAGCCTAAGCGGGACGACAAAGAACAAGAGTATCAACCAACGGGCGGAGCAGTCCGCCCCACTAAAACACATAAGACGATGAAAACATTATCGGAAAAGGAATTTAACGGGTTAAACATAAAAGTTATGTTTACCGAGAAGGTGGAACAGGCAAAAAAAGAGCTGTCTCCACTCATGCAGGAGATAAGGAAGTACATGCCCCAAGCGGAATACGGCTACCACGTGGTAAGCGGTGAATACCCCGCATTTTACGGCGTGCGCATAGAGTTCACGTACAACAGCATCCGTTTTCATGTGTACAAGATAAACAAAGAGAACAAGTACAAGATAGCCGCCGACATGGAACACTTTGAATACGTCAACCACTACGACATCGAAAGGGCGGGCAGCCAATACGAAAAGCCGTGCAATATCGGCGTGTTCACCGCCAAGAAAATAAACGATTGGATAAACTACTGCACGCAGATATACAGGCAGGTGGAGCAGGAAAATGCGGAGAACGCCCGAAAGGTAGCCGACTTCTTGAAAAGTATCGAGAACGAACCCGTAAGCTGGGAACGTAGAAACTATGCGAAAGGGACGATAACCCGCAACGGCTTGCGCTTCACTTTCTACATAGAGAAAGGACACCTCTCCTTTGAACTGTCCCTAAGTTATCGGGGAACGGCTGATTACGACACGTTCCGGCTGTTGGCTGATAACCGCTATATCCCGTAAGGGAACTGTTAAAGAACCACGGGCGGAGCAATCCGCCCGACAATACCCAAGAACATGAAAACGGCATTTGTTTACAAACTGATATACCGCCTAATCCTTTGGGCTTCGGCGGCTTATTTCCTTACCACCGCCACAGGGCAGCTTTTCGCCTTGTTGCTTGTCGTGGCTCTGTTTTACTTCGTGGCACGGCTTGTTTTCGCCCTTGCGTGGCGGCTGTTTGTCGGCTTCGTGTTCGTACTGATAATCATTCTTTTAATACTCTAATATTTACCGATATGGAAACAAGGACATGGACAGAAAACGGAACACCCGTTACCAAAGAAAAGACGGTAGCCTTTTCGGGACACCGCACCAACCGTATAGCCAAGTTCACGACAGACCGTGAGAAACTCTTCAGGGAGGTGGGGTTCGACACGTTCGCAGCCATCGAAAGTTATTGTATCAAAAAAGGCTACGACACCTTTTTGTCGGGAATGTGCGAGGGCTTCGACCTTATCGCAGCAGAGGAAGTATTGAACCTCAAAAAGAGATACCCGCATATCCGTCTGAAATGTGTTGTCCCCTTCAAGGGACAAGCCGAACGGTACACCCAAGCCGACAAGCAGCGTTACGACACCATTTTGGCGCAAGCCGATGAAGTGGTAACCTTGCAGGACGGATATACCGAGGGCTGTTTCCTGCGCCGTAACGACTACCTTTTGGAAAACTCCGCTTTTCTGATGGTCTATTACGATACGGTAGCCATAGGCGGCACGTTCTACACCCTCAAACGGGCAGTAGAGCAGAAAAAGAAGTTCGCGAACGTATGCTATAACCGCAGGTAGCCCCGTAAGGGCGGATTTTCCGCCCGCTACTTTCTTTCGTGAGCCGGAGCGGGGAAAGAAAGATAGCAAAGAAACCGATTTCCCGAACGGAACGGTTTATTAAAATCAAAAAGAACAACTATAAACAATCAACTTAAAAATAACAGATTATGAAGACAAAAGCAAATCAATCAGCAGCAGAGAAAAACATCACGATGGTAGCATTGGCAGACATTCAGCCGAGCGGTTTCAACCCACGCAAGCGTTTCGATGAAGCAGCCCTTTACGAACTTGCCGAGAGCATCAAACGGCAGGGCGTGTTGCAGCCCATCACCGTGCGCCCCGTTGACGGGACAGACCGTTACGGGATTGTTTTCGGGGAACGCCGTTACCGTGCGTCCGTCATTGCGGGCAGGGACGAAATTCCCGCAATCGTAACCGAGTTGTCGGACGAGGAAGCCGAGGAAATGGCGATTACCGAGAACTTGCAGCGCAAGGACGTGACACCCGTGGAGGAAGCCGCAGCCTATCAGCGGCTTATCGAGAGCGGACGCCATACCGTGCAGACCTTGGCGCAACTTTTCGGAAAGAACGAGAACTACATCCGCACACGGCTGAAATTCACCGCCCTTATCCCCGAAATCGCCGCCCTTTTGGAAGCGGACGAGCTGACCATCAGCGTGGCGGCTGAAATCTGCCGATACGGGGAGGACATTCAGCGTGAGGTGTACGAGAAGCATTTGCAGGACGAGGGAACGTATAACAGTTGGCGGGGACTGAAAGCCGCCGATGTCGCAAGGCGCATCGAACAGAACTTCACCACCGACCTGCAATACTACCGCTTCGACAAGACCGAGTGCGCCACGTGCACACACAACACCAACAACCTGCTGCTGTTCCGTGATGGCGGGTGCGGGCATTGCGCCAACCGCACGTGCCTTGCCGAAATGAACGCATCCTACCTCATGGAGCGGGCTGTGCAAATCATGCAGACCCAGCCGGGCGTGTCGCTCTGCCGTGACCGCTACTGCACCAATGAGACGGTGGCAGAACGGCTAACCGCTTCGGGCTACGAGGTGGAAACCCTTGACAGGTACACCGCCTTTCCAAGCTGCCCGAAAGAACCCAAAGCCGAAAATTTCAACGACCCCGAACGCTACGGGGAAGCCCGCACCCGCTACGAACAGCAATGGGCGGACTACATGGAGCAGGAGGAGGAAATCACCCGCAGGAGCGAAGCGGGGGAAATCACCGTTTATGCCAAAATCGGGCAGAAGGAGATTGACTTCTGCTATGTGGAGAACGTGACCGAAGCGCAGACAGCGGACGGAACGCCCGCACCCGCACCGCTCTCACCCGTGGAGAAATTGGAGAAGCAGGACGAGCGCAACAAGGAAATCGCACTCGAACGCACGGTGGAGGACACCAAGAAACAGATTCTCGAAGCCGACATCACGGGCGGCAAGTTCAGTGCGGACGAAGATACCATGTTGTACTTCTTCCTTCTGTCCTCGCTCCGTAAGGAACACTTCGCAGCCGTGGGGATTGCGGAAGACAAGCAGTATATCACGGACGAGGACAAGATGGGGATTATCGGCAACCTCACCGTGAGGATGAAGACCATCATCCGCAGGGACTTCCTTGTAGCCAATTTCAAGGGAGCATACGGCAACAACACCGTGGCGACCCTCTTGCTTGACTTCGCACGCAGGCACATGCCGGAGGAACTCGCCAACATCGAAAGGGAGTACAACGGGGTGTACGAGAAGCGGCATCAGCGCATCGAGGAAAAGAAAGCCGTCCTCTTGGTGCAGGAACGGGCAAGGGAGCGCAAGGTAACGCAACCCGAAGAAGAACCGCAAACCGAAGAGATTGCAGCCTAAGGACAAAGGGCAGGGCGGAGAAATCCGCCCGCTACTTTCTTTCGTGAGCCGTAGCGAAAAAGAAAGATAGCAAAGAAACCGATTTTTCAACTTTTAAATTTTGATAACAATGAAGCAGGAAATCAGACAGAACGGGAAAACCGTCCTTTACAGCGAGGACGGTCATAGCATCCCCATGATATTCAACAACCTTGTCGGGAAGAACCTCAAAGGCAGGGAGCATTCGGACTATATCGCTTTCGTAGCCATTCCCGACATGGGATTTACCTACGGGAAGATAGCGTATTATTCGGACGGGAATTTAATCGCAACGGGGGAAATCAAGCCATAACATTCCCCCTCTATGTTTCATCGCCGCAGGTCCGGGACGGGTAGCGATCCGCCCGGACTTCTATTTTTACCCGCTCGTGGCAACCCCGACCACCCCGACATTCCGGACGCACTTCTTTTTCTTTCGGTGAGCCGGATGCGGACAAAGACAAAGAAGCAAAAAGAAACCCCTTGACCCACCGGATTTTTTAGCCAAGCTCCACACTCATTTTTTAGCAAATCTACGGGGAAAAACGGACAAGTAGCAAGGCTGAACCTGCCGGTTTTGCGCACAATCTCCACACCTTCGGGTCGTATTCCACGCAAAAGCCTTGCATGAAGTCCGCTCTTTCCCCGTGCCCCAAAGCAAAAAATAAATGTTTCACTTTTAATTTTTGCATTATGAATACACTGTCTTTTCCTCAAATCACCGTAAGTTACAAGGACGCTGACGCATCCAAGAGAATTAAAATCCACTCTTCCAAGGAGTCTTACGACATCCTCAAGACCTTCTACGAGGACTGTATGCAGCACCACGAGGAGTGCTGGGCGATGTACCTGAACCGGGCAGGCAAGCTGCTGGGCGTTTCGTGCATCTCACGTAGCGGGATAGACTGTACGGTGGTGGACATACGCATCGTCCTCCAGACGGCTCTCGTTTCCCATGCTTCGGGAATCATCCTCTCGCACAACCACCCGTCCGGCTCGACGGTGGCAAGCACACAGGACAACAACCTGACCAGCCAGTTGAAGAAAGGCTGCGAGGCAATCGGCATCCGCCTTTTGGACCACATCATACTGACCGAGGACACCTACCTCAGCTACATGGACGAGGGGATGCTTTAAGCACCCCCTTTTTTATTCGCCAATTTTCCATATTGCTTTTCTTTACATGAGTGAGATGAGAAAAGAATAGAAGAGCAGAAAAAGCTCTTTAGATTTTCATTTAATAATAACAGGTAAGTAACATACTGAATTCTATATATTTTACAAGCAATGCCTATCTAAATTGCAGTATATCTGATAATTATGTTATTTTTTTCTTTTTTTTCTTCTTGCTGATAATACCCGCTCGTTCCATATATTGGAGTTTTTTAGTTTCTTTTTTATCTGTATTCAATTTATCTCTGAGGCTTTTTATCTCTTCTCGTTGCTTTGCGAGTTGCTCATCTCGTTCTTGAATATCCTTATCTCGCTTTTCTATTTCCTGCTGAATACTCAATAAATCGTTGGCAAAAAGATAACCTCTTTCTATGAGACGCTTAGCCTCCGCTGTACGTTCTTCTAAAGTTTCGCAAGTTAAAATCTTGTCAATTTTTGCATCTACATCTATTCTTAGCCGATGAATTTCTTTATATTTTAATTTGGCTCCTTTTTCTAATAAAAGTTTAACCTCATCCCAAATTAAATTTGCAGTATATGCCAAAAATGGATTCTCAAACAAATTAACGATTTCAAATTCATGACCAGCAAACATACCCATTTCTTGTAAGATTGATAGTAACGCAAAAGGGTCACAAATTATATTCTTATCATAAATTTCTAATTCTTGGGCGCACGTTATTGTTTTCTGTGATTTGGTAAGTAAATATGCTTTTTGACTAAGCGGTTTGTCATTGCCATTACAATCACAATTCATTCGTCTGATAGTTAAATATAATGATGCATCAGCTTCTGCAATTTGAGTATTTTTTTCTTCATCTCTTCTAATTCCTTTTGCTGATATTTTAGTTAAATCTTTTATTCTGTTTGCTAACTTTATTTTGATGTCATTATCTAAAGATTCTAAATCTTTCATTGGTATAAAATCTTCTCCGAAAACCTCTTTCAATTTAGTCATCAATAGTGAAGGATTTTCTGGATCAGAAAAGTTTTCCAAATAAATATCAAAAGGAAAATCTTCTCGCTCCTTATTATTTTTTACTATTTTAACATAATCTTCAACAAAAACATTTGCAATTTTATTTTCTAAAATCTCATCAGTCATAGATAACCATTGTGAGCCTTCAAAAATATATCGCTTATTTGCTGCGTCAATATGACTTTGAATTTCTTCTACAACAATATGAGGTACATAAAGTTTACACCCTGCTCTTCTGAGAAGATTTATCATTTCTCTATATACTACACTATATTTTGCGTGTGTGGTAAGGGCATTTAATGCAACATCTGTGTCAATTACAAAAGACTTTTCACGAAGTTTAGTCGCCTTAAAATTTCGTAGTGAAGGATCCAGATTTATAACTTCCATTGCAACAAAAGCACGAGCCCATTTTTCTAATATATTTTTTTCTTGAAGTGTTGGCTCATCAATAACATCAGCCATAGCACCAACTAAAGCTTTTCCTAAATTATCTGGAAGTCCTTTACGAGCAACACATACAGCATCCAATGTTTCTTTTTGTTTGCTGTTTTCCTTCAATCCAAAGAAAGAGTAGCCGTACATTTTATAATATACAGACAATGCACAGAGAATATTTTCTTTCATTCTCATTTCATTACTTTGGGAGAAAATGATTCCAGATTTTGACTTAACCCTATTTAGAATACCGTCAATTAAAGCATTAGTTTCTTCTTCTATTCTTTGGAAAAACTCATTACCTTGTTTTTCATTCGTTGCAGCTTGAAACATATTATTGGAGCAATCAGTTACAAGACCTTTGCTTTTTAATTTATTGATTTGTCGATTCAAATCTTCCTTTGAAAAGATTATCTTAAACCGTTCTTTCAATATGTTACTTATTTCATCAAGACCGTATCTGCCATTTCCATTTGTTATAATAGATAGTATTGCTTTTAGCATTAAATCCTTACTGCTATTTGTTTCTTTTTGTGAATTGAAAAGCAATACGCTTCTAAGCATTGAATCTTCTAATTGATTATTATTTTTTAATAATGTTATATTGCTCATTGTATTATTGTTTTTTATGTGTTTCTTGAATTCTAACTGAATTATTGTAAATAGAGAATACTGTGTCTTTGCGATTTTTTATTGATTTTATAAATCCTTGATATTGTGTCTCATCAATTCGGATAATACCATGTTTATTACTCCACCATACGGAAATAAATGGTGAAGCTAATGCTATAAATATAGCAACTAATATACTTATTTTACTAATTCTGTTAGCTCTTGCTGAAAGATAATTCTCTTCTGATCTAAATCCTCGCCTAATATATTTTTTCAACCCAGATGTAGGATAAACAATAGAATTAAGAAAGTGCATTAAATCATCATAAATTGCAGATGGTCCAACGACTCCTGATAATATCTGATTATCATTTCTACATACAGAGTGTAAACCATTTTTCTCTTCTTGCAACACATCTGATTTATTAATTTTAATAACAGAATCAATTTGAGTTGTTCTGTAATCATCTTTTCCTTGATAATAGAATTCGGAAAGATAATCTTCTGTTTGGCATACAACGTATATAAGATGGTTATTCTCCAATTCACGCAATAAAGAAATAAATTCTGTTAAAAGCCAAAACATCTTAAACTGTCTTTCTTTATCATTAGTTGGAACTAAGATTTCTACACTTCTATTTTCCCTACATAAATAAAGAGCACATTTATCATCTTCAAATAAAATAGGTGCAAGAATATCACCCAGTTTATCAGAGCATGTAATGCTTAGTTCTGCGATTGTTTTAATTGCCTTTTTACTTTTTGTTTCCATTATCTAAAAACTAAATTTAGCATCAAAGCTGTTATCTACATCATTAATAATGGCAAAGTTACATTTTTTTTACGTCTATAATTCATCTTATATTAATATTTATAAATCTTTGACCATCAACTTATATAACAGTTTAAATACCAATTCGTTATATACTAATCAATCAAAATGCTGTTTACCGTAAAAGGTATAGAGTACCTTTTACGGTAAACAGCATTTTTGTATTAAAACTCAATTTATACATTTTGTTTTTTATCCCAAATCGTTCATTAGAGTATTCAAAATACGTGGTCATATCTGTAATAATATGAAAAACAAGGTTTTTATGGTGGCATTTTTCTAATGACTGATTTGGTCTTATTTTGTTCACGCTACATCTTCAATCCCCGTTTCCGCTCCTGCTGGATGTCGGAGAAGGAGAACTTCCCCGTCTCCTTGTCGAACTTCACCGCCTTGTCCTTCTGCACGCCGTCCGGCACAGTTCCGGTGTCTTCACCTCTTCGGGCACGTTCTCCAACTACCAGCCGTCCTCTTCAACGGCGGCACGGCACACCTCCGCCGTGCCGCCGTGCCTGCATATCATCTCTAAAGGCACCTGATACATTCTTTCTTCTTGTTCCATGTTTCTGTTTTTTTAGATAGGTTGTTTCATATTTTCATTCCGTTGCGCCTCTTGGGGGCGTCGTTCCGTTCCGGTTCTTGCCGCTCCTGCTGCTTCTGCTCCTGCCGCTGGCTGAGAGGGGCGATGCGGAACGTCTCTTTCTGCCGGTCGAAAGTCACCTCACGGTCTTTCAGGAAACCATCGGGCACCTCGATGCACTTGACCGCCATCGGCTTTCCCCCGTAGAAGTCCGCCATCTGCCCGTAGGTGAATTTCCCGCCCGTCATCTGTTCCATCAGGCGGCACAGCGAGTACACGTTGCAATAGCTGTCCACCGGTTGCGGCACGACATGGGGATGGGCATGGATCATCCCGGGATAGTTCAGGTACGCCGTCAGGCACGCTTCCGGCGACCGTTCCCTCCACGGAATCATCACGAATGACATCCAGCTATGTTCGGCGCATTTCCGCCACAGCTCCGGCGTTTTCAATCCCGGCTTCACCCGGTCGGAAAGGAGGGCGGACGCCCCCGACACCTCCACCGCCTTCGCCGCTCGCTCCGGCGTTTGCAGGTGGACGGGCAGCAGGGACAGGCACCTGCCGTCCTCCGCCACCAGAAAATCCGCCATCTTCCCGTCGAACACCTCCGGTCGGATTGCCGAAGCCACCTCGTAAAGATCGGCTCTGCCCTCGCCGTACCAGTCCCGTATGGCTTCCATGCAGACCTCTGCGAACGGGATATGGTGCAGCAATGCCAGATGCCCGTAACCGAGTTCCGCACTCGCTGCCAGCGCACGGCGGCACATCTCCGGGGTTTTCATGTCCTCCGGCACATGCTCCAGCGACCATCCGAACTCCCTGACGGCATCGGCGCACCGCTCTGCGGTACACTCGTGCCGGCACAGGTCTTTCAGTTCCGCCAAAGCCGGTACCTCACTCTTCCTCAGTTCCACTTCCATCCCCGTCCTCCTTGTCGTTGTCCGCATTGAAGTCGTATTCCAGCTCGACCGCCTGACCGTCCGAGTCCTCCACCCAGACGGTGAAGCTGCTCTGCTCGTCCGACAGCGGGGTGAAATAGAGCCGGAACGTCTCTTTCTCCAGCGGGTAGCGGTCATTGGGCAGCAGCACCGTACCGTCTTCCAGTTTGAGCGTGCCTTCCCCGTCGAAGAGGAACCAGCGGATCGTGTACCGGGTGTCCTCCCAGCGTCCTTCCCGTTTCAGCTCGCACCGTATCTCCGCCGTCTCGTTTATTTTCAGCTCCTTCGGGACGGGCATCGCCTCCACCGTGAACGGGTATTTCGTCTGAATGTCCAGCCCGTCATTACAGGCTGCGACCAGCACGAGGGCGGCCACGATGTAGCAGCCCGTGAATATTTTATAAATCATTGTCCTCATATACATTATATATTATATAGCAGTTATCGAATCATAAAACGTATTCCCACGCCGACCTGCGTGTGGAACTTCCCGCAGTCGCCGCCGAACAGCACCCGTTGGCGACCGTTTACCAGCAAGACAATCTTGTCCGTCACGTAGGCGGACAGCTCCAGCGTCAGCGCACCCCCGTAGATGAAATTGTCTTCATCCGTGAGCCGGGAGCCGTCCGGCAGCAGACTCTCGCCCCAGTTCACCGTCTCGTACCCGGCAAGGGCGGACAGCCCCAGTGCGGCGAAGAATGTCTTCTTCCGGTCGGAAAGGAAGTTCAGGTAATAGCCGCCCTCGCCCGTGAACTGGCTCGCCGGATAGAGGCAGTCCCGGTAGCCGTACCGCTTCTCCAAGTATTCCGCACCGACCACCCAATGGTGGGCGTCCTTCGTGTAGGTGCTCACCGCTATCCCGGCGTGGTAGCCGAAGCCGTCGCCGTTTTTCCAGCGCATGTTGTCCGACAGCCCGCCCGTGAGCTGTATGCCCCTCATTCCGGGCAGGCACCGTTGGGCGTGTGCCCGGTTGAAAGTCAGGCACACCCCGAAAAGCAGGATAATGAACAGTAACCTTTTCATCGCTTACTTGATTTTCAGTTCGTTAATCTGTTTTGCCGCCACGAGGTCGGCGTTCTCCACCCGGATGGTCTGGTGCCTGCCGCCGTCCTTCTCGAACAGCTCGATGACCAGCAGCTTGTCGTCCGGTATGGTGAACTGCGGGACGGCATACACCGTGCGCACGTCGCTTTTCCCCTCCGTCACCAGCACCTCGTTGTAGCTGCGCACCGGGTCGATGACCCGTTCCTGAATGGCGGTGCGCTTCGGCACTTTCTTGTCCACGATCTTGAACCGGATAAAGTCCGTCCGGAAAGCCACGTTCGATCTGTTCCTCGTTTCCGTGTGGAAATAGAACAGCCCGTTGTGCGAGTGGACGGATTTCAGGAGGAACTGCACCCCGAAGCGTTTGCAGCCCAAGTGCCGGATCTCCCGTCTGTCCTCCTTGTAGATGCTCTGCATGGTGAGCTTCACCAAGAGCGGGCTTTCGTTACCCAGTTCCCGGAAATGGATGTTCATCCGGGTGTGGGAGAAGTCCGTCGTGTCCCCGTTCTCCAAAAAATCCTTCATCTCGATGTTCAGCATCTCCGGCTCATGCGCATACCGGGCATTGAACGAATAGAAGCTCCCGTCCTCGCAGATAACGGAAAAGTTCGTTTCCCCCGGAAACCCCTCGGTGGTCGCCTTTACCCGGATCACGTTCTCCGCACCGTCCGCTTTCCCGGCGATAATCCAATCGCTTCCCAAGTCCACGTACCGTACCGCCGAGGGGAAGATGATATGCGTAGGCTCGGCACTCAAC
>NZ_KV804223.1:0-1719 GCF_001811315.1 Bacteroides sp. HMSC067B03
TGAAAAGAGTGCTTTTATTTTTTTCCCTAATGTTACTGTTGGGCAACATAAAAGGACTAGCACAATCTATTGTCATTGACCCGGCAATGATTGGAACATTGGTTTATTCCCATCAGGCGCAACAAGGTGTACTGAAAGATATACAAAGTGAGGAAACAAAAATCCGTAACTTTCAAATTTTAATTCAACAAAAAATGAGTCAAATTCAATCCTTACAGGAAAAGACATACAACTATCTTTCTACAGTTAATGCAGTTGTGAAAAATGGAAAGGATATTATTTATGCTTCAACCTTAGCTAGAGACATAGCTAAGTATCAATCCGAAGCAGCTAAATATGCAGTTGGAGACCCCAAATTATTAACCATAATTGCAAAAACAGAGTATGAACTTATCAGTCGAAGTGTAGATTTAATGATATACATAAACAATATAGCATTGCAAGGCGGTGAAAAAAATCTTATGGATAATAAGCAAAGGATAGATTTATGTATTCATGTGGTCAATGAACTTAGACGGATGCGAGGACTTGCATACGCTGTATGCCGACAAATGAAATCCGCTAAAAGAGCTGGAGTACTAAAAACACTTGTACCCGGACAATTTAAATATGTAAATAGTGGGAAACAAAAAGTAGATAATATTTTAAACGGCATTAAATGGATTAGTAAAGGAGGATATTAAATGGATAATGATACAATCAAAGATTTAGGCTTATGCCCTATTTGCCAGAAAGGACACATAATGAAAGGTAGTTTAGGATATTCCTGTAATTACTTCAAAAACATGAATGACAAATGTACATTTAATATTTATCATTCATATTGGGGAAAAGAGATTACAGAAGAAATAGCCAGGCAATTAATAACAACAGGGAAAACAGATATATTTCATGACTTCCATAATAAAAAAGGAGTTCCTTTTTCTGCATATCTGACTATCGAAAATGGAATCGTTATTCCTTCTTTCGTAAATGAAGTATTAGAAACTCCGTGTCCTGTGTGTGGTAGAGAAATTGAAATTTTACTAAATGGATATGCTTGTAAAGGGTATTCGCAAAAGGACAAGGACAACAACAGAGTTTGTAACCTCTATATACCCAAAACTATTGCACAAAGAGAAATACCATTGGAAGCAGCAGAAATACTTGCCAAAGGTAAAAAAACACCGTTTATGACTGGATTTAAATCAAGAGAAGGAAATGATTTTTCTTCACGGCTGGTTCTAACAGAGAACTTAGATATTTCTTTTGATAATACATTGTGTAAGTGTCCTAAGTGTGGAGGAAACTTATATATAAACAAAAAAGCCTATAATTGTTCCAACTATAGAAATGAAAACATAAAATGTGATTTTGTCATTTGGCGTGAAATGTCAGGACGTTCTATAACTCCCGAAGAAGCAATAGAACTTTGCGAGAAAAAAGAAACACCTGTGTTAACTGGATTTCGTGATAAAAACGGGCAACCGATGGAAAGAAAGCTTGTACTGAACGATGATTTTAAAATAAAACTAATATGAAAATAAAATTTATAATTTATAGCCATTTTTTTAAAGAGAGAGGAATGAGCGTAAAGGGTGATTGGAATTTTCCGCATCTTCCAAGGATAGGCGAAGAAATTTCACCTCACATTATAATGTTTCAGAATGAATTTACCTATCAAAATTTATTAGAATATCTAACAAATGAAGCCAAAAATGATTTTAATAAATTCAATGA
>NZ_KV804224.1:0-16945 GCF_001811315.1 Bacteroides sp. HMSC067B03
CCGTGTAATCCGTGCCTAAATATATTCTTTTCCGCACAAAAAGAAACAAACTGAAAAACAGCCGGTTTTTCGGATTGATCCAATTAAATCCAAGAAACATCCCCAAAACATAAAAGGGCTACTGCATCTCGCGGTAGCCCATTTATTTAGTTAGTTTCATTATAAAAATTTGAGAGAATTGAAAACTTCACAGTTTCGCTTTCGATGTTGTTTTAATTAAAGCACACTAACTATATTATATGTTTAAAGCAAATGAAAATGTCTATTCTTTCATAACCTGCACCTTATTGATCTTCGCGAGGCTATCAGCCAGTGCCTGATCTGCCTTCAGCTCATTTGACAGAGCTACCGACGGTGCGGTCACTTGTTTACCAATGGTATCCGTTGCCAAGACTCTTCCTTCATCTCCGGAAAATGAATGTTGTGCCACATTTCCTAAAGAAAGGATAATTGCAATCACGGCAGCAGCTTTGAACAGAGGAATAAATCTGCCTGTCAGTGTCAGACGCTTTGCCTTCACTACCGGAGTCTCCACCTGTGCCAGAATACGTGCGTCAAAGTCTTCGCCCAGTCCTACTTCCTGCTGAACCTGCTGATATACAAACAAGTTCTTATAGCGGAGCAAATGAGCAGGTACGTCTTCCCTAGAGAAGAAGTCACGCAACACAGATTCCTCCTCAACAGAAGTTTCGCATTGCCAGTATCGCTCAAGGAGCTGTTCTATATCCTTATAATCCATATTCGTCAATTTCTAAATACCTTTGTTTTACCTTTTGTCTGGCCCTGAAAAGATTCACTTTAACTTGTTCCTCTGTCAGATTCAGAAGGGTTGCAATCTTCTTATAGCTTTCACCTTCAATGTCCCTCAGTTGCATGATAAGCCGCTGTTTTTCGGGAAGCTCGTTCACCAGTCTGTTGATAATGTTCATTTTTTCATCATGAACCAACTGGTCATACGGACTATTTGCATCAGGTTCTTCCTCCATTTCAGGAGTGATTTCCACGTTCTGAGCTTCTTTCTTTTGGCTCCGGTCTATTGCCAGATTCTTTGTTACAATCAGGCAGTAGGCTTCAACCGATTCAAATTGCGACCACTCATCACGCTTGTTCCACACTCTTATCATGGTGTCCTGAACGACATCCTCGGCTTCTGCCCTATCCAGGGTTATTCTGAGCGCCAGTCGAAAGAGTTTGTCCTTCAATGGCAAAATATCGTTTCGGAAGCTGATTTCTTGCATCTCTATAATAATGACGGGCTAGGATACGAAAAGTTACAGATGCCCATTACTTTTTTTTGAATTATTTTTTTATCCGCGTTCCTTCGTTGTTCTTAATTGCTGATGCTAAGGTAATTACAACTTCCGTAACTCCTGCATTAATTGCTTCAAAAGAGTTCTCCAACTTCGGAATCATACCGCCTTGAATAACGCCATCGGCTACGTATTGTTCGAATTCGGCACGGGTAATCTCAGGAATCACGCTATCATCGTCATTCTCGTCACGCAGTACCCCTTTCTTCTCAAAACAGTACACCAACGTCACGTCAAACAGCGCCGACAAAGCCTTTGCCGTCTCTCCGGCAATGGTATCCGCATTTGTATTCAGCATATTACCTTGACCATCGTGTGTCAACGGTGCCATCACGGGTACCACTCCTTTATGAATCAGATCAGCCAGCAAAGAAGCATCTACCTTCTCCACATCGCCCACGAAACCATAATCAACCTCTTTCACCGGACGCTTCACCGATCGGATCACATTCATATCCGCCCCGGTCAGTCCAAGAGCGTTCACTCCACGGGCCTGCAGCCCGGCAACGATATTCTTGTTTACCAGACCGCCATACACCATCGTTACCACTTTCAATGTTTCCGCATCGGTAATACGACGGCCATTTACCATTTTGCTTTCAATACCTAGTTGTGCGGCAATCTTTGTTGCCGAGCGACCGCCGCCGTGAACCAGCACTTTATGTCCGCTGATCGCGGCAAAGTCATTCAACAACTGAAGAAGGGTGGCTTCCTCTTCTACGATTTTTCCACCCACCTTAATTACAGTTAGTTTTTCTCTCATTTTTATTCTTATTTTAGGCACGGATTACACGGATTTCACGGTTTTAGTTGTGTAAAAACACAAAGCAACTATACAATCATGCGAAGCTACCGTGAAATCCGTGCAATCCGTGCCTAATTATCTATTCCAAATAAGTATATCCGTAAAGTCCCGAACGATAATTGGACAAGAACTCTTTGCCTTCTTCCAATGATATCTTTCCTTCTTTTACAGATTTTGTCACCCATGTTTCAAGGGTACGTACCAGTTTCTTCGGATTATACTGCACGTAGTCCAACACTTCCGCTACAGTTTCACCGTCAATGATCTGTTCGATACTGTATCCTTTTTCATTCACAGAGACATGAACGGCATTCGTATCACCAAACAGATTATGCATATCTCCCAAAATCTCCTGATAAGCTCCGACTAAGAAAACAGCCAGATAATAAGGCTCGTTTTTTTTCAGGCTATGAACAGGCAGATAATGAGCCACATTACGGGTAGAAATGAAGTTTGCAATCTTACCGTCCGAATCGCAGGTGATATCCTGCAAGGTAGCCGAACGCTCCGGTTTCTCATCCAGCCGCTGAATAGGCATAATCGGAAATATCTGATCAATCGCCCAGGAGTCGGGCAATGACTGAAACAATGAGAAGTTACAGAAATATTTATCCGCCAGCAGTTTAGACAATCCGCGGAATTCATCCGGGGCATGTTTCAAACCTCCGGCAATCTGATTAATCTCCCGTGTAATTGACCAATACAGACGTTCAATCTGAGCACGTGTCTTTAAATCTACAATACCATGACTGAACAAGTCGAGAGCTTCTTCCCGAATCTGTTGTGCATCATGCCATGCTTCCAACATCTTGTTCTGGTTCAAAGTATCCCAAATACCATATAGTTCCTGCACAAGTTCATGCGCATCCGGAGCGATTTCTTCCTCATCATCCCATTCCGGCAGGGTCGCTGTTTCGAGCACCTCGAAAATCAGCACAGAGTGATGTGCCGTCAATGCCCGTCCACTTTCGGTAATAATATTCGGATGTGGGATACCATTCTTGTCACTGACATCTACCAACGTAGAAATAGAGTCATTCACATATTCCTGAATGGAATAGTTCACACTCCCTTCACTATTGGATGAACGGGTTCCGTCATAGTCGACACCCAGTCCGCCGCCAATGTCCACAAACTCCACATTGAAGCCCATAGAATGAAGTTGCACGTAAAATTGAGAGGCCTCACGCAAGGCAGTTTTAATACGACGAATCTTCGTCACCTGACTGCCGATATGAAAATGAATCAGTTTCAGACAATCTTTCAAGCCTTTGCTTTCCATGAAGTCAAGTGCTTCGAGCAATTCGCTGGAAGTCAATCCGAACTTGCTGGCATCACCTCCCGACTCTTCCCATTTTCCGCTACCGGAAGAAGCCAGTTTGATACGAATACCGATATTGGGCTGCACATTCAGCTGTTTCGCCATTTTGGCTATCAGTTTCAGCTCATTCATCTTCTCTACTACAAGGAAGATTCGTTTGCCCATCTTCTGGGCAAGCAATGCCAATTCAATATAACTTTCGTCTTTATATCCGTTGCACACAATCAATGAGTCAGAATCCGTATTAACGGCAATCACAGCATGAAGTTCCGGTTTGGAACCGGCTTCCAGTCCGAGATTGAACTTCTTTCCGTGGCTGATAATCTCTTCGACCACAGGCCGCATCTGATTAACCTTAATCGGGTAGATGATAAAGTTCTCAGCTTTATAACCGTACTCTTCCGCCGCCTGCTTAAAACAGGAAGACATCTTTTCAATACGGTTGTCCAGAATATCCGGGAAACGCAACAACATGGGAGACGCCACATCCCGCAATTGTAACTCGTCAACCAGCTCCTTCAGGTCGACGGTCACTCCATCTCTCCGCGGTGTAACAACAACATGACCTGCGTCATTGATACTAAAGTACGAAGTACCCCAACCAGTAATGTTGTAGAGTTCTTCAGAATCTTCAATACGCCACTTTCTCATTTTCTATTATTCAGTGTTTTTAGTAAATAATTGGATGGCAAAAATACAGATTTATCTACAGGCTGCCAATTAATTGGATATTATTTCTTTCAATCGGTCTATATAACCGGTCTCTTTTATATTTTCAGCAGTTCTTGCAGGCGTTGTACAGATGTCTCAATCTGCCGGCGATCTTCCAGTTCGTCCGCATCAAAAATATATTGTGCCTGCCTATAAAAAGGTGCACGTTTTTCAAGTGCCTGAATAATGAAATCCATCAGTTCATCGTCTTGTCTCCCCTGAAGAATGGGACGTTGCTGTTTGGCAATACGCAAACGCCTGAACAGCACATCGGGATGAACATTCAGGAAAACGGTTTTTCCTGTCCGGTTCATAAACTCCATATTATCAAAAAAGCAAGGAGCTCCCCCGCCTGTAGAGATAACGACATTCTCAAACTCAGCCACCTCGTGAAGCATATTTCTTTCTATTTCACGAAATCCGGCCTCCCCCCGTTCTGTAAACAGTTCTCCGACGGTCTTATGAAAACGTTCTTCGATATACCAGTCCAGGTCAATGAACGGAATATTCAATTTGCGGGCGAAAGCCTTGCCTAATGTTGTTTTTCCGGCACCCATATAGCCGGTAAGGAAGATACGAACCATAAATGATTAATTTTGCTCACAAAATTAATCATTTAATGAAGAATGAAGAATGAAGAATGAAGAATTTTGGTTGCCATCACTCTAAATTCTTCATTCTTCATTCATCGTTCTTCATTATTTAAAGACTTTTATCCGTTCTTCCAGTGGTTGAAATTCTTTTTCTCCCGGCTGATTGACAGGTACTCCAAATGGCATTTCTGCTATCAGGTGCCAATGTGCGGGCAAATTCCATGCACGGCGCACTTCATCATCAATCAACGGGTTATAATGTTGCAGTGAGGCACCGAAGCCTACATCTTCAAGCATCACCCAAACAGCCAGCTGATGCATCGCTGAAGTCTGCAATGACCATCCCGGGAAATTTTCCTGATAAGACGGGAAAGCTTCCTGAAGTCCCTTCACTACCGTCTGATCTTCAAAGAACAGCACAGTGCCATATCCACAGGCAAAGGAATTGTCTATCTTTTCTTCTGTTTTTGCAAAAGCAGCTTCGGGTACAATCTTCCTCAACGCATCTTTTACGATATTCCATAACTTTTTATGAGCTTTGCCAAGAAGAAGCACCACACGGGTAGATTGTGAATTGAATGCCGACGGCACATGTCTGACTGCCAGATTGACAATGCATTCAATTTCCTGATCCGTAACAGGTGACTGGCCGGTAATTGAATAATAACTCCGACGATTCTTCAAAGCTTCACTAAAAGTTCTTTCCATAATAGCTCCTTTCTTAATTTTATTTTCTTAAACTCCTTATAAATTAGAACAAGCATCTCCGCCAACTTGTTCGATTCCGGAATATATTTGTACCTTCGCGCCGTCAATGCTATTGACATAATCATTCATTATCAGAAAATGGCTAAAGAAAAGTTCTACGTAGTATGGGAAGGAGTGACACCGGGAGTATATACTTCCTGGACAGATTGCCAGCTCCAGATCAAGGGTTATGAAGGTGCAAAATATAAATCGTTCGACACTCGCGAAGAGGCGGAACGTGCACTGACTTCCTCGCCTTACGCCTACATTGGTAAAAATGCGAAGAAGAAATCGGAAGCTGCCCGAACCGGTTCCGACACTCTGCCTGCTTCTGTAATTGATAATAGTCTGGCGGTTGACGCGGCCTGCAGTGGCAACCCCGGTCCGATGGAATATCGGGGAGTGCACGTGGCAAGCCGTCAGGAAATCTTTCATTTCGGTCCGATGAAAGGCACCAATAACATCGGAGAGTTTCTGGCAATCGTACACGGGCTGGCATTATTGAAACAGAAAGGGTTCGATATGCCCATTTACAGTGACAGCGTGAATGCTATCAGCTGGGTACGACAGAAGAAATGCAAAACCAAACTTCCCCGGAATGAGGAAACTGAAGAACTGTTTAAAGTGATAGAGCGGGCAGAGAAGTGGCTCAAAGAGAACACTTACACTACCCGTATCATTAAATGGGAAACCAAGGAGTGGGGAGAAATTCCGGCAGACTTTGGCAGAAAATAATAGTAAAAAAGCATTCTCATTTTATTTTTTATTATATTGCGGTGCTAATAAAATTGTAATTGCCTATGCAAGATACCGGTATTATAACTTTTTCAGTCTGTAATGTGCACCAAGCGGAAGATTCATCCTCAGAAATGTTGACGCAAGGTTTATTAGGAATGAAAGCCATTATATTGGAGCGCCGGAAATGGATTAAAATCAAACTGGAAAATGATGAAAATGAAGGATGGGTACATCCTAGAGCTATAGCCTCCTTGGCCTCCGATGAGCAATGGACAAATTCATCTAAAATCATCATAACAGCCCACTATGGCTTCTCTTACACACAACCTGACATTTATTCTCAATGCGTTTCAGATCTTGTCTCCGGAAATCGCTTACGACTTCTCAAAGAAACAGATGCTTTTTATAAAGTAGAATATCCAGATAAAAGACAAGCATATGTACCAATTGCCATCTCTCAAAAAGAAGATGAATGGAAAAAACAAAATCAGCTTGATGCCCCCCATATACTAGCAACTGCTCATTCCTTAATGGGGATTCCCTATATTTGGGGAGGTACTTCTGCAAAAGGAATGGATTGCAGTGGATTTGTAAGATTATGTTTTTTATTGAACGGAGGTTTAATACCACGAGACTCATATCAACAAGCACAACTAGGAAAACGTTTAGAAGTAAAAGAAGATTTATCAAACCTCCGACCAGGTGACTTGTTATTTTTTGGCATACATGTCCCTGAAAATCCCATATCCGGGGTACGCCATATTGGTATTCATATTGCCAACGGACAGTATATTCATTCACAGGGATATATACATATTAATAGTTTACGAAAAAACGATCAAGACTATGACGAAGAAAACACAAAACGATTCTTATTCGCTCAAAGATATTTTGTCTAGCATAAAGGCTTTCCTCTGTAAATATTGGTTGGTTACTATTATAGTAATATGGTGTGCACTTGCCCTAGCCATGCCATACTTTCTTTCACAGTTCTCTATCATTGAGCTGGGTATTCCTGGAACTTTAGGAGACACCATTAATGGATTATCAGCTCCTTTTTTAACTATTTCAGCCATTTTTCTTACTTACAACGCGTTCATGGTGCAATACAGAGCAAATAAGACTCAAGAAAACTGGAATAACATACAACATAAAGATATTATCAAGGACAGATTTGAAAGCAAATTATTTCATTTCATTGATTTATGGTCACAGCAAGAGTGCATGTGCAAAATAAATGGAGTAGGAGAAGGAAAGCAAGCCTTCCATTTCATGTTTTATGAGTTCAAAGCAATCTTATACTATGTAAAGAAAGCCGATTTATATGAAGGAAATCGAAAAGAGATATGGGAGCTTTACCTTGCTTATTATCTTTTTATAGACGGCGCAAGCCGCAGTTCTATCGAACGATTACAAGTTGACATTCCAGAAATGTGCAAGCATTGTAAAAATGGCATTCAAAGTATTCTTGAGCTTAATGATGAATTATTAAACCTACAAGATGCAATATTAAATCAGAAAGAAAAAAAACGTGAAGACAGAATAAGTATATATATGCTTTGCGACTATAAAGAGAAAGCCATCAAATACTTTGACGGACATCGGCATCGCCTGGTACCTTTTTACCGAAGCCTTTGTATGATTATACAGTATATCTATACAGGCGAAGAGGCAGAAACTGACGATACTAATAGAATTAAAGAAAGAACATTCTATCTACATATACTTTGTTCGCAATTATCCGAGCACGAACTAGCTTTACTACTCATAATGTACAGCTTCGGCAACAAAGAGCATTATTCACCCATAATCAGTGATAAACATAAAAATGTCCACTTCCATTTTCTCAGAAAAATCCTCCAACAATACATTAATCCTAAAATGAACTGTCGACGAATAACAGAATTTACTTTAGCGATCAATAATCGAGTAGCCCAGGAAAAGGAAGCTGATACTCTAGCAAATCTTCATAAGTGCTCTAAGAAGGTTTCAAACAAAAAAAGATAATAATACGATTATAAATTGTTAGCCACTTGTTCTTTCTTATGTTTGAACACAAAACGGAGCATTACGAAGTTAACAGGTACAGCAACAGCCAATACGAATAATGGAGCTATTTCCTGATTTACATCCAGAGACAGGAACAGGTTGAACAATCCCATATGTATCAAGTAATTCACAAGATGGCTTCCTCCAAATCCCAAAGCTTTCTTGAGAGAAGGATTACTGCGGAAGGTAAAATAGGAAGTCATAAAGAAATTACAGATAAAACTTGTTGCGTAACCAATTGTATACGCAATATTCAGATTCACCAGCTCATATTCCTGCAATACAAAATAAACCCCATAATGTATGCCGGCTGCTAACGATCCCACCGTGCAATAACGAATAAACTGATAACGTTTACTCTTTGAATGAAAAACAGATTTAATAATTTCCATTAGTTAGTAGTTTTAGTTTTATTGTTTAGTTAAGAAGTCTCTATTTTCTCCGACGAACACGCGAAGTTCTGAGTCAATTGTTCCCACACTATTTTTAACCAGATTAACGTACAAGGCAAAGCTTTCAAAGCATAAGGCTTCACATAATCCATTCTTATGAATCTAGGAAAAAGATCGGTAGTAGACAAAGAAGTCAGCAGAATGCAGAATATAAGTAAAAACAAGTTTAGCCTCGGCGTAGTAACCTGTGTCGGAGTTTTCACATACCAGATTCCAACCGCAACCATAGCAGTCAGATAGCCATAAGTTTCTGTTCCGGTGCTGAACAGTACCATAAACAAAAGTGCAGAAGATAAAAATAAGAACCTGAAAGATTCATTTTGATATTGCCGGATACGTAAATATGGAAGAGCAAACAATAGCATTCCCGGAATAATAATCCATAAATCACTAAAAGAGGCTCCTGTTATCCGATGCAGCATACCCAACAAAGATATATTCTGATTAATTTTAAATTGGTTCAACTCATTTTTATAAATAAGTACATCAAACCATTCCTTATAAGAATGGACTACATACTCAGGAGAAGCATACAGCATTGGTAACAGAAAAACAACCACCCCCCAAAAGAGCAAGCTAGCTACAAACCTCATTTTATGCTTGGAAAATAAGAAAAAAGCCAATCCTACCACTCCATAAAGCTTAGTCATAACCCCAAATACAACCATCAAAGCAGCCCATAAATCCTTTTCTTTCTCAATCAATACATACGCAAAAATAATCATAGCCGTAATACCTATGCTATATTGCTGAGACAAAACCGCTGTAAAAACGTCATTTACAGAAACTAATATAACAACAGCAAATTGCCACTTTTTCAAATCTAACTTGCTGATAGCATAATAAAGGAAACCACAATTCACCATGCACCAAAGAACCATCCCCAACGGTCTGGGAAGAGCCGCAAAAGGAGAAATCAATGCAGTGAAAGAAATACCATACAGAAAGAAATCCTTTTGTTCCTGAAGATATTCTACATATAAAGGAGAAGAAGATATTGCATGCCAAAAAGACTGGCTAAATATAACATAATTGCTATACGTCCCCTTTATCATCAATGACAAACTACAAGCCAGTCCTACCCCCATCCACAAGATGAATAGAAAGACCGGATTCTGCACATATCCTTTCAACCTCTCCAACATATCATCAATAAGTTTTTTAGTTCATTTACAAATACTCCCTTTTTCATATCAGGCAACATCACCTCACTTCTTAAATCTACAGGAACCTCTTTGATGAAAGTGGTATCATCAAGAGAGGCTTTATAGATAAACTCCGTATCAAACAAGAACTGTTTAATACGTGTGGACGCAAGAAAAGCTTTTCCCTTACGGTTAAAACCTTTCAATCCCCCTTGTGTATCTGTGTGGGTCAGCCCTAACAGCATAAAGTTCAAGAAACGTGAAGCATGGCTCGCCAGCTTTCTGCGGGTAGAAAGTTGCGAATAATACGTATGATTACGATTTGCTACAACTACATCATATCCCGCCTCAAGATATTTAATCACCTGACAAACAGACTCAATCTTATATGGAAAATCATAATCTGTATAAAGAGCCAGCTCTGAATCAGAATATGCTATACCATCACGAACAGCAGCCCCTTTCCCTTGATTTGTCTTATTGTCTACAATGATAGTGCTGGGTAAGTTATTTGTCAAACGAAGTACGGCTTCTTCCGTAAATCCGCGTTTGGAGCCATCATTTACTACGATAAAGCGAATGTCATACCCGTCCAGCATCGCTTCCAACTCTTTATGTTTTTCAATCAGTTGCTGCTCCCATCCTTCATAAGGATTATAACAGGGCAATACGATGTCAATGCGTTCATTATCTTTTTTATGTAAAAAAGGAGTTGGAGTTCTTGATGCATAGTCCTGAGTTAATTGTTCCCAGATAATTTTAAACCAAATAATAGTACACGGGAGAGCTTTAAGTGCAAATGAAGTTATATATTCGGTTCTGAAATGTTTCGAAAAAAGGATACTGCTTGAAGACGCTGCCGTCAACACAAAACAGAATAGCAACAAGCATGTATTCAGCACAAACGTTTTTTTATACGTTGGCGTACTTACATACCATATACCCACACCAATCAAAGCTCCCACATATCCACATTCTTCCGTTCCCGTACTAAACAAGACCATAAATAACAAGACTGATGCCAAAAACGAAAGCCGAAAATTTCTATTCTCATATTGTCCAATACGAAAATAAGGTAATAAGAATAAAACAATTCCAGGAATTATCAGCCACATATCACTATATTCAACAGCATGAGTGATCTTTCGAACCATTCCTAATAAAGAGATATTCTGATAAAAGCTCAACTCATTAACATCATCCTTAACTAAAAGAATACTAACCCATTCTTTATAAGAATCAAATACATACTGTGGAGAACTATAAAACATTGGAACTACAAATAGAACTAATCCCCAAAACAGAATTCCCCACAGAAAATATAATTTCCTTTTAGAGAAAAGGAAGAAAGCTAACCCTACAACCCCATAAATCTTGGTTAATGTGCCTAAAACAATCATCAACGCCGCCCAGAAATCTTTTTTTCTCTCTACAAGAATAAAAGTGAAAAGAATGAGAGCGGCTACTGCCGCATTATATTGCTGAGTAACAACAGCTAAATATAAGCCATTATATGACAACCATATGATAATGGCAGTTTTCCATCTTTCAAATTCTAACTTCTTTATAGCAAAGTACAATAAGAGAGCATTAAACAAACTCCACAAAGCAGAACCCACCATGGTTGGCATGATTGAAAAAGGAGCAATTAACAAAGTAAAAGGGATGCCATATAGAAATAGATCAAAATATTCTTTGGGATATTCTACATATAAAGATGTCTGCTCCAAAGCATGAAAAAATGAACGCGAAAATATCAAATAGTTATTTGCAAGTCCTTCTGCCCAGCTGACCCAAAATCCCCTGACAGCTACCCCCAACCACAAGATTGCTAATACAATAGGATTTTGCACTAACATTAATATAAATCTTATTATATTTTTCATTTTATTATAGCCTTGCTTTGTTTTATATAATCCATAAAACGACCCAAAGTAATATTCTGTTTCCTAAAATATAGGATGAAAGCATCCAGTCTTTTTTCCATTCCTTCTCCCGCATGATTTCGTATAATAAATGGCAGTTTCCACTCCGGATGTTCATTTAACGGATAAAACTCCCACGGATGAAAGTATGTTACAAAATATCCATCATGTCGATGAGTATATTTACACAGCCAACGATAAAGCGAAGCGGGCAAATTATGACATGAAAGCCAAAATAAAGGGAAGCGTAGCAGAGGAGTAACTGACGCCGGCATTTGGATTACACTATCTTTTATGAAAGGAGTACGGGGAGTGGAAAGCCGCATATACCTCCCCGGAATAAATGTCGGATTTAAAGAAGAATTATACACATATCCAGCATCATGAATAGCCTTTTCAGACACCGGCATCATTCGTGCCTGTCGATAGCCATACACTTTGGTTCCGATAATTTCCTCTAACTGATCTTTTGATGTCTTTAAATCCTCCACTTTAAAGGTCCAGTGATAGAAGCCATGAGAAGCAATCTCATGCCCTTCCGCTTGAATACGCTTTATTATATCAGGAGCATGAAGAGCAAAGTTCGCCGTACAGAAAAAAGTAGCTTTCACTTGATTCCGCTTCAAGCAGTCCAAGATTCTGTTAGTTCCCTCTACAGAAACCTTGATTTGCTCTTCCATTGATATATCCACCTGATGTTCCCTGGGTACATCGAATTCCTCAATGTCAAAACTTAGTAAAATCATTACGAATAAAGTCTAGTTTATGTTTGTCTATTGTGAAATACTGCAATTTTGCAGCCACAACTTCTATAATGCTTGCATATCGTTCAGCCTTTTATAATAACCATTTAATTCCAATAATTCCTCATGACGTCCGCGCTCTACAATTTCCCCTTCATAAAGCACGCAAATCTCATCGGCATTTTTGATCGTAGAAAGACGGTGGGCGATCGCAATCGTGGTACGCGTCTTCATCAGTCTCTCCAGCGCCTCCTGCACCAAACGTTCAGATTCAGTATCCAATGCAGAAGTAGCCTCATCCAGAATCAGAATGGGAGGATTCTTCAGAATAGCACGGGCGATACTAACACGTTGTCTCTGACCACCGGAAAGTTTGCCGCCACGGTCACCAATATTCGTATTATATCCTTCCGGCTTTTCCATAATAAAATCATGGGCATTGGCAATCTTAGCAGCTTCTATAACCTGCTCCATAGTTGCATTTTCTACGCCAAAAGCAATATTATTGAAAAATGTATCATTAAAAAGAATGGCTTCTTGATTCACATTACCGATCAAACTTCGTAAATCGGCAATACGCACATCTTTAATACTTGTACCATCGATGGTGATATCTCCTTCCTGCACATCATGATAACGTGGCAACAAGTCGACAAGCGTTGATTTTCCTGAGCCTGACTGTCCCACCAGGGCCACAGTCTTACCCTTTGGCACTGTCAGATTCACATGCTTCAACACCTCTCTTTTACCATCATAGCTAAAGCTTATATCTTTAAACTCAATCCGATCATTCATTCCAGTCAATGGCTTCGGATTAGGAATTTCCTTAATGTTGTTCTCAGCCTTTAAGATTTTGTCTACACGTTCCATAGAAGCAAGCCCTTTCGGAATATTGTAACCAGCCTTGGCAAAGTCCTTCAACGGATTTATCACGCTATACAAAATAACCATGTAAAATATAAACGTCGGTGCAGTCAATGAAGAATTATGTCCCAAAATCAAAGCGCCACCAAACCATAACACAGATACAATCAGGATTGTTCCCAAGAATTCACTCATCGGGTGAGCCAAGGCTTGCCGCATAGCCACTCTGTTGACCGCATCACGAAGCTCATTACTGCACCTCGTAAAACGATTTATCATTCTGTCCTCTGCTATAAACGCTTTGATAATACGCAAACCACCCAATGTCTCTTCCAGTTGAGACATTGTATCGCTCCACTTACCTTGTGCCTCCAATGACTGGCGCTTTAGTTTTCTTCCGACCTTGCCCATCAGCCAACCCATAGCCGGCAATACCAGCACAGTGAAAAGAGTTAACTTCCAGCTGGTAGCAATCAATGTTATAAAATACAATATAATCATGATAGGGCTCTTTATCAGCATATCCAAGGAACTGGTAATAGAGTTCTCTACCTCTCCCACATCACCACTCATACGAGCTATAATATCTCCTTTTCTCTCCTCTGAGAAAAAGCCCATCGGCAAACGCATCACCTTCGCATATACCATAATACGGATATCCCTGACAACTCCTGTACGCAACGGAATCATTACGGCTGAAGATGCAAAATAACAGGAAGTTTTAAACAAAGTCATCAAAGCCAGAAACAGTCCCAGAAAAATCAAAGCTGTAGTAGGACCATTATCCTGAATCATCTGCGAAACATAATAATAGAAATTGTTTATTGCAACATCTTTAAAACCGGCAGTTCCCCATTCCATGTACTCATATACCTTATTGTTTTCTCCTGTTTTAAACAGAATATCCAGAATCGGGATTAACAAAGTAAATGAAAACACATTGAATACAGCTGACAAGATATTCAGCAAAATAGCCCATCCGATATACTTCTTATAAGGCGACACAAAGCGTCGCATCAGTTGCAAAAATTCCTTCATTATTTGAAATAAAATAAGTTAAGGCTGCAAAGATACAATAAAACTGTCTAACAGTTGAAGGTTTCTTTCAATAATTAATACGAATTATACAATAGACGCCTTCTTGACCAATGATTAGCCCATTCCACACAAATACTATTCATTATCAGAGTGCATGGGCACCACATGATAATAAACCCCATGAGATCTCCGGTACGACTTCACTCCCAACTTCTGCAAAATACGCCCAAAATAAGATACTTGCCGAGGTGAAAACTTCATTTTACTAGCCTTCTGTATTCGTTGTAACAAGTCTGCAGCGAGCAGCCACTCCCCTTCCTCTTCGTCGCCTGCCGCCCGATAATACACCTGAAACAATTGCTCAATTGCAGGAGATTGCTCAAACTCCTGATTAGATTCCGTCATAATAGCTTCCTCTTCTGCATCAAACCAATATCGTTCATTTTTATAAAGTGCCGTCATTGCTTGTGCATAAAGCTGCTCATAATCAATGGGGCGCACCACATCAATCACTCCCGTCACTTCGACACCGATAAAACGGCGACTGCCGGAAGTGTCTGTCAGCAAGTCTTTATGATTACTCGTTCCGATAAAAGAAGCATATCGGCGGAGTGATTCCACAGCTGACGCATTCGGACGGCGGGTATTAACAACCGGTTTTTGCAGAATATGTTTAAGGAATGACTGTTGGTTGACTCCTATCTGATCAAACTCATCCATATTAATGAGAAGAAAACGATTCAGATACAATTCGGCATCCCTTTTACGGCCAAAGTCAATGCTGTCCGTATAATACGCCTGCAAACACGGAGGCAGAATCAGACGGCAAAAGGTGGACTTACGATATGCCTGCGGACCAATTAAAATAGGTGAAGTACTGTTCGCATGATTTTTGTCAACTCCACGCCAATGCGCCACTGTACTGAGAAACCAACGACGAAACAGTTGTCCCCAATGAGGATTATCACAGGGAACTCTTTCGGCCAAGTCACGGATATGGTCTTTACCATCCCAGCGGGGAAGATCATAAAGAAACTCCTCGACAGGGTGATAAACGGGAACATGATCGGAATTCAGATATCGAACTACATCCTTATCCCAAAGTTTGATGCCCTCATACATAGCATTCATCGTAATACTTGCCATCACCCGCTTATCTATCGGACGAAAATAAAAGTTGAAACTGTTCCGTTCACGATACTCCACGCACGAAGTCAGCTGGTTGAACCGAAACTCATAGCGGCGTTTCATAAACTCATCCGTCTGCATGACGAACAATTGCTCCGGCAACAAACTACTTTTATCGGCAAATCCCCCGCACGTATTATACACGTTTTTCACTGTCTCACGAATCAAAAATTCATCTTTCGGCAAACGGTAATGACCACGCGCCCATCGCACGGTATCTTCCTGTGGAATGCCGGCACGAAAACACTGCTCAGCCAGGCAAATAAGCAATGAGTGTATATCATCGCCCGGACGGTATCCCTTTTGTTCATCCAATGCCCGGGCAAATGCCGCCTCAAAAAGAACAGAAAGCGCTTCGTAACTATCATATCCCGGCACAAGCCGCTGTAAAGGAGAAACTTCCGCCTGTACTTGTTCCCGATAGGTAGTTTCCCCCGGCAGAGAGGCGGGTTGCTTCAGGTAAACAGGCATCGCTTCGGGATTGAAATACAATTCCGGATCGAAAGTCAGACGGCAATACTGTTCCAGCGAAGGTTCTCTCAGTTCGATGTCAAACGGAAGTTGGGGCTGATAATATTTCACAGCCAGACGATAAGCATGCGCATGAAAGACTTCCGCCTGTTCGCGATTATCAGGCAGACGATTATCGGGATACGTAAAACGAACCCATATTTTTACAGACTTTCCGGAAGAACCAATAAAAGCAAGATAAGTTTGCGGCAATTCCTTCACACGCTCCTTCACCTCATCAGCTTCCATATGTCCGGACAATCCGTTGACCTGAAGCATAACGATTCCATTATATTCAGACATTGCCATCACTCCGTTTTCCCTGACAAAAACAGCAGCCGGAAGTATCTTCGGTACTTTTTCTATATAATCATTTTTATCACCGGGAAGCATATAAGGCAGGACTTCTCTCATATTAGAGACCGGCTGTGCTTTAGTTTCCTTTTTCATCTGCTCTACGAGCCGCTCAATCTTCAACGTACGCATCGTATTGACTTTGCCATCGTCTCTCACTTGTGTTATTCTCATTTTTCTTTAGCTGTTTGTCCTGCTTGTGTGTAGGGCATTATATATTTTGCACAAAAGTACTGTAAACATTCTATGTAAACAAGTTTCTGATCACAAGTTTCATCTCTGCCTCCTCTCCTCTTCTACTAAAAGAAAAAAAATTTAGTCTCACGGTCTCATTACTTTTACGCAATTGCCAAGTAGTTAATGTATTATAGAATGAGAGATAAATTTCACAGAGGTATCTCTCATTCTTTTCTCACTGGAATCGTAAGCGTCTCGGCGATGCCGTGTTTTTC
>NZ_KV804225.1:0-64680 GCF_001811315.1 Bacteroides sp. HMSC067B03
AAAGTTAGTGTTTTAAGGGGTGGGAAACTTTAGTTATTTATTATAATCGTATCAAGACGAAGACTCCAATGAGCGTAGAAGTATTGGATACCGCTAAAGATATGATTTATCAGCTCCGGAACAGGCAACCTTCGCTGCGGGACTGTCCTGATTATCTGTTTGGTATCTTGAGTGGTGATAAAAAACGGAAGGATGAAGATGCTTATCGCGAATATCAGTCTGCTCTCCGAAAATTCAATAACCAGTTGAGAGGACTTGCAAAAGCTTTGCACCTGACCTCTCCTGTCACTTCGTATACGATTCGCCATTCATGGGCTACTACTGCGAAATATCGCGGAGTTCCTATTGAAATGATCAGCGAATCGTTAGGGCACAAATCAATCAAAACAACACAAATCTACCTTAAAGGCTTTGCTTTGAAAGAACGTACTGAAGTTAATAAAATGAATTTATCTTACGTAAAGAATTGCTTTGCAAAACGGAGTAATGATACAAAGTACTGATAACCAGTGTGTGTAAGTAGGAGTTACTTCTTAGGTAACGGAAATAATAATGACGCAAAGATAGACAAAAAAATAAATAACAAGCAAGTAAACTATCCTTTTTTTCTTTTTTGATTAAAAAATAAGATAAAAATAGTCCGGAATATGAAAGAACTCTTTTTTCATATTCTAAGATATTTACGTCCTATAATCAAAGAAATTTCACCCTACACCTAGGCTGAGCCTTCTTTGGTAGTCAGATATGTCCTTTTTTTCGTGTTTTTAGAGATTTTTCCCCTTTCCCTGCTTTTTCCGTTACCTAAGAAGTAACAGAAAAAAGAATGGTAAAAATAGAGGATTTATGAATTAAATTGGGGTAAGATCTCTATTTAGGAATACACATAGATAAAAAATGAAACAAATTGAAGCAATTTTGGGGGATATGCTATTTATTCCGTTAAAGGGTGTTGTATTAATTCTGATTCTAATCTTGACAACAAGCCAGATTCATGCACAATATGCTCTTGGGGCAACTGGGCAGATGATGATACCTACAGCCGAGATGCAGGAAACAGGAACCTTTATGGGAAGTGCAAACTTCCTTCCTGAAGAGGTTACACCCCATAAATTTAATTATCCTACCATGAACTATTCTGTTGATATGTCATTATTCTCTTTTGTAGAACTGACTTACCGTATGACATTACTCAAGATGCGAACGTATAATGGCAGAGTTGGTTATCATAATCAAGATCGCTCTAATACTATCCGTATCCGTCCATTGAAAGAAAGCCGTTATTTCCCTGCTGTGGTTATTGGTGCCGATGACCTTTTTACAGAAAAGGCGACTCAGTATTGGGGAGATTATTATGGTGTATTAACTAAGACATTCGGTTTCTGTAAAGGACATCAGTTGGCTGTTACGGCAGGCTGGTATTTTCATCAAGGCAATCAGCCTGCATTCAATAAAGGACCTTTTGGTGGTATCCGTTATACTCCCGCTTTTTGCCGTGAGTTAAAGCTTATGGCAGAATATGATACTCATGGCTGGAATCTTGGAGGAGCAATACGCCTTTGGAAACATTTGTCTATCCATGTGTTTACCCGCGAATTTACTTGTGTTTCTGCGGGCTTGCGTTATGAATGTACTTTAATACATTAAGAAGATGAAAAGAGTATTTAGTATATTATATATTATCTGTTGCTGCACATTGGAAAGTGTAAATGCACAGGCTGTACGGGTATCTGGAGTCTTGAAAGATTTGCAAATGGAAAATATCTCTGTAATACAGAAGCAGGATACGATTACGGCGGCATTTGAAACTTCCGTATATAGGGGATCTTATAATGGTATAGGTATCGCAATACGTCATTTGATAGCTGTTTCGGAGAATTCTACATTGCAGTTAGTTATATTGGATAATGCGCTGCCCCAACTTTGTATCACCTTACCTGCAAAACTGATCGAGGATTATCAATCGGGAAAGTGTGATTTGAATGAGGTGTATCGTACTATGCAGATGACTACTTCTACCCAAACTGCAATGGATGACTTGAAAGGGATAAAACGTGAGTCTACTACTTTTGGTAAGGTGGATTTAGTCGTTTATCCGGGGGTGATGTTGGTTAATAATGTTACTTACAAACTATATAAGGCTGCTTTTGAATTGCAACCGGCGGTAGAAATGCAACTTTGGAAGGGTGCTTCATTAAGGTTACAAGTTTGCTTGCCTGTCATTAACAATGAGCCGGGTAAATGGGATTGTATCCGACCGGGGTATTTGACATTGCGACAGGAATTTCGCTTGGATAATCATTGGAAAGGATACTTGACTGGTGGGAATTTCTCGGATGATCGCCAGGGGCTTGCTGCCGGTATCGGTTATTTCTCATCTGACGGTCGTTGGACAGTGGAAGGAGAAGGCGGTATAACCGGTTCCTCTCATTTATATGGCAGAGACTGGAGAATGAGTAAATGGAAGAGAGTCAATGGACAGTTTAGTGTGGGGTATTATATTCCACAAATGAATACACAGTTAAAGGTCAGTGGAGGCCGGTTTATATATGGAGATTATGGAGTATGCGGAACTCTTTCCCGCTATTTCGGTGAATATATTGTAGGGCTTTATGGTATGTACACAGATGGGGAAACAAATGCCGGATTTCATTTCTCGATTCCTTTGCCGGGCAAGAAGCGCAACCGTCATGCAGTACGTGTAATGCTTCCGGATCATTTTGCTTTTCAGTATGATATGCGTAGCGGGAATGAGTTTGCCCGCCGTGCTTTGGGAGTCAGCTATAGAACAGAACCGAAATCAGCCGAGAATAGCCGTTTCTGGCAACCGGATTATATTCGTTATTATTTGATTCGTACCAATGATAAGACAAAATTTAAATAAGAGTTGATATTAGTAATTTAAACAAAAAATGAACAATTATGAGAAATTTAAAATGGTTGTATGCATGCTCTTTGGCGATAGCCTTCGGTGTGCTGTCTTTCACTGCAGTTTCATGTCATGATGATGACGATGAACCCAAACAGGAACCGGGTGAAGAAATCGTAACTCCCGATCCGGTTGTTGAGTACTATATTATGGGTACTGTGACAGATGCTGGTAAAGGACTGTCTAATGTGGATGTGAAAATTGGTTCTGAAACAATTAAAACAGACAAAGATGGTAAGTTTTCTGTAACTGAGAAGAATACAGGCAAGTACTCAGTTGAAGTTGCCCCTAAAGGTTATCTTGCTCAGAATACATCTGTGGAAATTGCTGCTAATGCGGAGAACCGTAGTGTGGTAACAGTGGCTGTGGCTCTGACAAAGCAAAGTGAACCGAAAAAAGTGGAAGTTGGCGAAGAGGGTAATAAGGAAGATGTAAAAGTAGAGGATAAGAGTACTTCAAATCAGGACGTTAAGGACCCGGGTACAGTTGAACCGGAGGATGTGAAGGAAGATCTTCCTCTTGTAACACCTGAATTGGATATTCCGGCTGGAGCGATTCAGACAGAAGGCAATGAAGATGTTTTAAAAGACGGTAATGCTGAAGTCAGTGTAACGACCTATGTTCCTGCTCCTGAAGAGGTAACTACGGAAGTGAAGAAAGAAGAAGAAAATAAGGAAGTTGAAAAAACGATTCCTTTGGCAGCTGCCCATTTTGAACCTAGTGGTTTGCAATTTACAGAACCTGTGACTATTTCTATTCCTAATCCTATTCCGGGTGTAACTTTTGCTCAGGATATAGAACTTACTTATCTGAAAGATGGAAAGTGGGTTCCACAAACAGAGGACATAAACAAAGTTGTTTACGATGAAAAATCAGGTAGCTACACGACTAAGGTTAAACACTTCTCTTCTTATGCAATGGAAAATAAAGTGACTAGCAAAGTTAGCTCTGAAACTGTGGTGAAGAGTGAGATTCTGGGACAGGCTAGTCGTGACAATAGCGAAAACCCTAAAGCTGTGACCGGTATTGCGCTGACTTATAAAGAAAAGGCTGGTTGGGAATGTAAAGATGCTGATATTAAAGCAGCTGTAACTAAAGCCTTGTCGGGTGCAAAAAATGAGACAGTGAATGCTATGGTAGCTTTTTTCAAAACTCGTTTGTACTCGTTGATGGGATCTGCATCTGGTATTACAGAAACAACCCGTACTTATAATACCGTAAACGTAAACGGTTATACAACAATGAATTATACTTGCTATGCCAAGACTCGTACTACTACATTGTCAACTACAGTGAAGTATAATGGTAAAGATGTGAAAATCTCAGTAACAGCAACACGCTATACCGGAACTGATCATCAGTATAAGACAGTTACTACTAATCCTACTCATAGTGGTGGTAAGGGTGGAAGTAACTAATAAATAATTCAGATCATAAAAATAACCCTTTTTTAATAAAACCCTTTTTTATAAACCCTGTTGGGTGATAATCATATGGGATATGAGGAGGAGGAAGTCACTGTGAAGTGGTTTTCTCCTTTTCGTTTTCATGTCTATGGATGTTTGAAGAGCGTTCTTTTTAGACAGAATTCTACTAATATAAGTTAATGTTTATAATTATGATTTGTTTCATGTAAATAAAGCCTATCTTTATCACCCAATACAACATAGGACAAATAAAATGTCATGAGCATAATTATTAAGAACCTTAATAAGATTTATCCCAACGGAAATCATGCTTTGAAAGATATCAATCTGGAGATTCCTGCAGGGATGTTTGGCTTATTAGGACCCAATGGCGCCGGCAAATCTACTTTGATGCGTATTCTAGTAGCCCTCATGGAACCAACTTCCGGGCAAGTAGAAATTTGCGGTTATGATTTGATGAAACAGCGGAAAGAAATACGCGGTATTCTGGGGTATCTCCCTCAGGACTTTCGTTTCTTTGCCAAATACAAAACGTATGAGTTTCTTGATTATGCGGCACGCTTATCCGGAATGACTCATAGCAGGCAGAGGAAACAGGCGGTAGATGAAATGCTCGAAAACGTTGGCTTGTTTGATGTTCGTGAACGATATGCCAATAAATTATCGGGAGGTATGAAGCGGCGGTTAGGAATCGCACAAGCGCTGATACATCATCCTAAAGTAATCATTGTTGATGAACCTACTACCGGACTTGACCCCGAGGAACGTATCCGTTTCCGCAACCTTCTTTCGGAGGTCAGCGAGAATGATGTGACTATTATTTTGTCTACTCACATTGTCGGTGATATTTCCAGTACCTGTAACAATATGGCGTTAATGAATAGGGGACAAGTTTCCTTCAACGGTTCTCCCCAGGATATGTTGAAATTAGCCGAAGGTAAGGTGTGGAGAATCAGGGCTGCCGGTGACCAGTTACATGAAATCGATAAAAAATATCCGGTAATCTCTACTATTCCATCGGGGACAATCTGGGAGGTACAAGTGGTTGCCGATAAAGTGGAGGGATACGAAGCGGAACCATTTCCTCCTAATCTGGAACACGCCTATGTATATTACATGGAGAATCAATTAAACCTTTGGACAAACGACTAAACACGATATGCTGATATGACCTTTATATCTAATATACAATCGGTAGCAAAATATGAAAGCAAATTATTAATAAGAAGCTGGTTCTTCAGAGTATTCACGGTGCTCGCCGTAGCTATCATTACTTTTTTTAATTTCATGTTATTCGTATCGGAGGATAGCGGAGGTATTTGGATTGCAACAGCCATTCCATCCAATATTCCTTATCTAATCTTGTTATTGCTTAATACAGGACAGGCAGTTATAGCTATTTTTCTGGCCTCCGACTTTCTGAAAAGAGATAAAAAACTGGATACATCGGAAGTCTTTTATGTCCGTCCGTTGAGCAATGCTGAATATGTCATAGGTAAAATATGGGGAAACCTGCGTGTCTTTTTGCTGCTGAATCTTATTATTATGGCTATTACGGCAGCATTCAACCTGACATTGGGAGAAGTAGACTGGGTGGCTTATCTGCTTTATTTTTTCCTGATCAGTGTACCTACGTTGATTTTTATCATCGGATTGGCTATCTTTTTGATGCTGGTGCTTAAAAATCAGGCATTGACATTTGTATTGCTGCTGGGATATATCGGCTTGACGGTTTTCTATATTGAAGATAAGTTTTATTATCTTTTCGATTATATGGCCTATAGTCTTCCTTTGGTAAAGTCCAGTATTGTCGGCTTTTCCAACTGGGAAGTGATCTTGAATCATCGTGGCATTTACTTACTTGCCGGATTAGCGTTTGTCTTTTTCACTATTTCTCTGTTTCGGCGCCTTCCGAACTCATCGCGTAGTAATTATCCGTGGTTAGTTCTCTCTTTCTGTACTCTTATGTTAGCCTTCGTATGTGGTTACTGGCATATACATTCAATTTTGTATCAGAGTGATATACGGGCTACATATACGAAGATCAACAATCAATATGTTTCTACTCCGAAGATGTTCATTCATGAATATGATCTTTCAGTAGAACAGCATTCAGATGATTTTCTGTCGGAAGTAACAGTAAAAGGCGTGGCATTGGATTCATCTGCCGTATTCACTTTCTGTTTGAATCCGGGATTAACCGTGCATTCCGTCCGGTCGGGAGAACAACCGCTCAATTTTAAACGTGACAAGCAAATTGTGTTAGTGGATTTCGGAACAAACCTTGCCAAAGGAGATACGGTTTCTGTAACCTTCAGGTATGACGGGCAAATAGATAATTCATTCTGCTATCTGGATATTCCCCCCGAAGTATTGCAAGCCTCCAATAAGAAGTTTCTGTTTAACATAGACAAACAGTATAGTTTTCAGACAAAAGATTATCTGATGCTTACTCCTGAGACTTATTGGTATCCCCGTGCAGGAACAAGCTATAGTGACAAAAATCCTGATTGGCAACAAACTTATTTCAGTAATTATCGGTTGAAAGTCAAGCCTCTTCCGGGATTAGTGCCTATTTCCCAAGGTGAAGGAAAATGTGATGAGGAAGGAGTTTATTCGTTTAAAGGAGATTTTCCGTCTCAGACATTATCTTTATTAATAGGTGATTATCAGCAAAAAAGTGTCTATGCGGACAGTATTCTTTATAGTGTGTGGCACCTGAAGGATCACGACTATTTTACAGCGTCGTTCGATTCCATTCACGATACTATTCCCTGGCTTATACGTAATGTTAAAGATCAGTTGGCACGGCAATATAAACTGGATTATCCTTTTAAGCGATTCTCTATCATAGAAGTTCCGGTACAGTTTGCCAGCTATGAACGTGCCTGGTCTCAGGCCCAGGAAACGGTTCAGCCGGAAATGGTATTGTTCCCTGAAAAAGGAGCCATATTCTGGGAACTGGATGTAAAAAGGCAGGTTAAGAATCAGATCCGGTGGTCGGGAGAGAATGAGATCACTGTACAGGAAGCCCAGATGCGTACATTTAGTAATTTTGCCTGGATGTTTATGCGGACAGAAGGTGATTATAACTTTTCAACAGGTAGTAGGGGACGGGGAAATCTTTCGTCTGTGGCAAATCCTTATTTCCTTTTCCCGCAGATTTATAATTTCCGGTACAATATTTATTCCTCGGAATGGCCTGTAGCCAATCGTGCCATTGAGTTGTATCTGCAAAAGAAGTCAGAAAATGAAGGATGGGAGCGCCAGATAAATGGACTTAGTAATAACGAGAAGGCCAATCTTCTGCTGGAAAAACATACATTCAAGGAGTTGCTGGCTGATGTGGAACAGCGTAATCTGCAAAATAATATCGTAGGACTGGAGGCGAGCCGTATTTTCGCCCGATCAGAAATCAATATGGGGGTCGATGCTTTCAGAGATTCATTGTATGCGATGCTGAAGCGTAATACTTTTCTGAATATTAAGTTCGAAAATATGCTGGATACGCTAGGACAAATGAGTCGCACGGATATCTATTCCTCTTTGAAAGAATGGGAACAACTGACTCCTCTTCCTTTTTATTCGATCGGAGAGCCCGAGTTGACCAAAGTTGTCAATAAGGGGGGAGAAGAATTCTTTGTATTGAAAGTGCTGGTGAGCAATAACTCTGATTACGACGGAATAATACAGATGAATGTTCTTCAGAATGGCTGGTGGTACCAACCTCTGGAAGATCCCAGAGCCAGAAAAAAGGTTGAGATAGCTGCCCATACAACTAAAGAGTTTGTATCTGTCTGGGAAGAACAAATCCGTGAGGTAGAGGTCAACACGATGATTTCCGGAAATCTTCCTTATATGATCCGGCAATCCATAGGCAACGTAAAACAAGAACGAAATAAAATAGTCAAGGACAGTATCTATACACTACCGGAGTCGTCATTAGAAATGCCGGGAGAGATTATTGTGGATAATGAAGATTCTACTCTCTTTGTACTTTCTACTCCTCCTGTTGTAGGGCTTCTTCCTAAATGGCTGGATGAAGTAGAGGAAACTCCTTTTAAATATTCGGGTATATCCTGGTGGCGTGCGCCTTTACAATGGACGGCTACTACCAATGCTAAATATTATGGTAAATATATCCGTTCGGCTTATGTGATAAAGAGTGGAGACGGTAGTCAGACGGCTACATGGAAAATACCTGTGCCGGAAGCCGGTCAGTACGAACTCTATTATTATGTATTCAAGAACGATGAGCTGAGATGGAATGACCGCCTTCAAGGTGAATATCATTTTAGGGTGGCGTATGACAGTGAGGTAGAAGATGCCTATATCAACCTGAGAAAAGCCAATGAAGGTTGGGAACAGCTTGGTACTTATTATTTTAGTGCCGATACGGTTCGTGTCGTATTGACAGATGAATGTAAACTGCGGTCTGTGACGGCTGATGCAGTGAAAATAGTGAAACGATAATTATTAAAACAGCAAACTATATGCAAAGTGACTTACTACTATTTAAAAGAGTGCTGCTGACAATCGTAACTTTTACCGGGATTGCCCTGACATCGCAGGGGCAAATTCCCTTGACGATTGACAAGGCAATGGAGATTGCGCAGGAGAATAGTCCTTCTCTTCGCCGTTCCTATATGAATCTGGAGAGATATAAGCAGAATCTGCTGGCGCAGAAGGCTTCTTTAAAATCTCGATTTTCATTAAATTTGAATCCGGTGGACTATAACAAGAACAGGCGTTTTGATAATCGTTTGTCACAATGGTACACGAACGAAACATTCAACACCAGTGGAACTTTTCAGGTTGATCAGCCTATTTTATGGACAGACGGTACTATTTCTTTAATAAATCGTTTCGGATGGCAGGACAATAGTTCCATCATAGAAGGCGATAAGACCAGTAACCGTGCATTCAGCAATGACCTTTATCTGCAGTTGACTCAGCCTATTTTCACTTACAACAAGCGTAAAATGGAATTGAAGCAGATAGAGTATGATTATGAAAATGCCAATATTAGTTATGCTTTACAACAGCTGAATACGGAAAAAAGTATAACCGATCAGTTTTATTCGGTTTATATGGCACAAAGTAACCTGGAAATCAGTCGCGAAGAATTGGTCAATGCCCAGCAGAGTTATGATATTATAAAAAATAAAGTAGAAGCGGATTTGGCAGCTAAAGACGAACTCTTTCAGGCCGAACTGAATCTTGCTACGGCTCGTTCGTCTGTAGACGAAAGTCAGGTGAATCTGGAGAATGCGAAAGACAAACTCAAACAGACTCTCGGAATGAGGCTGGATGAAGATATTCTCGTATTTGCGGAAGTGGAGATTAAACCGATTCAGGTAAATCTGGACCAGGCCATATCGCATGGATTGGGTTCGCGTCTGGAACTTCGTCAACGTGAAATAGAGAGCAAGGAACTTGAGTTCGATATGATTAAGACAAAAGCGCTGAACGAGTTTAAAGGAGATGTATCTATCTCTTTCGGATTGATAGGAGATAATAGCCACCTGAATAAAGTTTATAATAATCCGACACAGAATCCGAGGGTTTCTATCAGCTTTGCTGTTCCTATTTTCGACTGGGGTGAAAAGAAAGCAAGGATTAAAGCACAAAAGATGGCCCAACGGATTAATGAACTCGAGTTTCAAGAGGATAAAGTGGATATCGAGCTGAATATTCGTCAGGTATGGCGTAACCTCGAAAACCTCCGGACTCAGATTAAAATCGCCGAGCAAAATGTACAGAATGCACAGTTGACCTATGATCTGAATCAGACTCGTTATCGGGAAGGTGACATAACCGGTATGGAAATGAGCCAGTTCCAGACTCAGCTTTCGAATAAGAAGATTACTTATACGCAGGCGTTGATTAATTACAGAATAGAATTACTTAATCTTAAAATCCTTTCATTGTATGATTTCGACAAGAATATCCCTCTTGTTCCTATGAAAGACATTATTGATAAAAAATAAGCAGACCATGAAACAGTATCAAATTTTTATTGCATCTTCTTTGTTAACAACCTTATTGTTAACCGGCTGTGGCAACAAACCACAAAACGCACCCAATAATATTGCAACTCCGGTATCTGTCGTGGAGCTGAAGAAAGGTTCTATCAGTAAATTAATAAATACAACAGGAACAGTGCAGCCGACTTACGGTGCATCTCAGAATGCGGAAATGAGCGGATTTTATAAACTTCAGACTAATCCGAGAACCGGAAAACCTTTCAAAATGGGAGACAGGGTAAGTAAGGGGGAACTGATAATCCGTCTGGAAGACAAGGAGTATGAAAACGGAATCGCTATTGACGCTAAAAAACTAAGTCTTGAAATTGCCGAACAGGAACAGTCAAAGCAGAAAGCTCTCTATGAAAAAGGAGGGGTGACGATGAGTGAAATGCGGAATACGGAAGTAAAAGTAACGAATGCCCGTTACGATTATGAAAACGCAAAACTCAATCTGGAGAAGATGAAAGTGAAAGCTCCGTTTGATGGTGTGATTGTTGATTTGCCTCACTATACGGCCGATACAAGAGTGGAACAGGGAAAGGCTATGGTGAGTCTGATGGCTTATGATAAAATGTATATGGATATCAATCTGCCGGAAAGCAGCATTCGTTATGTCAAGGAAGCGCAACCAGTATATATTACTCATTATACCATCCCCGGGGATACTTTAAAAGCGAGAGTCGGTGAGTTGTCTCCTGCAATCAGTACGGAGACACGTACTTTTAAAGGAAAGATTCTGATTGATAATGACCAACTGAAGTTGCGTCCGGGTATGTTCGCCAAAGCAGATATTATCGTTGACAGAGCTGATAGTTCTATCATTATACCTAAAGACGTAATCTTGTCCAATCGTCGCCGGAAATACGTATATATCGTCGAAAAGAATACGGCAAAGATACGCAATCTGCAAACAGGTCTGGAGGATGAATATAATATCGAAATTCTATCCGGACTTAATGTAAATGACAATTTGGTAGTGAAGGGTTTTGAAACACTGAAAGAAGACGCCAAAGTCAAAATCCAAAAGTAAATCATGGATGCGATATATGACCGCATCTTTTGAAAATAGGAAATACTTATGAAGAATATAATCAAATTTGCAGTAGGCAATCCGGTTACGATTTGTATGGTAGTATTTGCCCTCTTATTGCTGGGAAAAGTATCATACGATCAGTTGAGTGTGGATTTATTGCCCGATCTGAATAATCCCCGCCTGTTTATTGAATTAAAGGCGGGTGAACGCCCTCCCGAGGAGATCGAAAAGCAATTCGTTAAAAATATGGAGTCTATGGCGATCCGGCAGAGTGATGTTACTCAGGTCTCTTCTGTGATTAAAGCCGGGACGGCACGAATTACTGTAGAGTATACCTGGACAAAGGACATGGATGAGGCTTTTCTTGATTTGCAGAAAGCCATGAATCCGTTTGCCCAGAACAAGGATATCACTGAACTGAAGATTACGCAGCATGATGCGAACTTGTCTCCGGTAGTTTTGGTGGGAATGTCTCATCAGAGTATTACAGATATGGCGGAATTGAGGAAAATTGCCGAAAGCTATATCCGTAATGAGTTGATTCGTCTGGAAGGTGTGGCTGAAGTTACGCTTTCGGGAGAAGAAGTCAGCACTCTTACCATTCAGACTGATCCTTATAAACTGGATGCTTTTCAACTGAAAATAGAAGATATCGCTTCGCGCATCGAATCGAACAATCAAAGCATATCTGGGGGACGGGTCAGTGAACTGGGATTACAATATCTGGTGAAAAGTTCGAGCTTGTTTGCTTCAGAAGATGATTTTGAGAATCTGATTGTCGGATACAAAGCGATACAACAAGAGGAAGCATCTGGAAACAATGCTACGGGTACAGCAACCGCCAACAGTAATAAAGCTCCTGTTTTTTTGAAGGAAGTGGCTACTGTGCAGTTTTTGAACGCTCGTCCGGAGAACATTGTACGGATTAACGGGAAGCGTAGTATCGGACTGTCTATTTATAAGGAGATGCGTTTTAATACTGTAAAAGTGGTGGATGAGGTAACCCGCCAATTGGCAGTGATAGAGAATGCATTGCCCGGTTATCATTTTCAGGTGATTTCGAATCAGGGTACTTTTATAAAAAGTGCGATCGGAGAAGTAAAGAGCAGTGCTGTTTTGGGTGTTATCCTCGCTATTGTAGTCTTGTTTGTATTCCTTCGCCGGATGGGGACAACACTGATTGTCAGCCTTGCTATTCCAATCTCCATTGTAGCTACTTTCAATCTGATGTTCTTTAATGGGCTGACGCTGAATATTATGACATTAGGAGGACTGGCGCTCGGGGCGGGTATGCTGGTGGATAATGCGATTGTCGTCATAGAAAGTATCTTCCGAAATCAGGAAAAAGGATTGAGTATCAAAGAGGCTGCTATTAACGGGACAGCAGAAGTTGCCAATGCGGTAATTGCTTCTACTCTGACTACTATTGTCGTCTTCCTGCCGATTGTTTATCTTCACGGAGCTTCGGGCGAACTGTTTAAAGATCAGGCATGGACGGTAACTTTCTCACTGGTCTCTTCTTTGTTTGTGGCTATTCTGGTGATTCCGATGTTATATATCCAGCTTTCCGGCAAGAAGATTAAGCTGGAAGAAGTGAAGTCCATTCGTATTGCGGGATATAGCAGAGTGCTTCGCAGGCTGATTCAGCGACGTTGGCTGGTGATCGGTATGGCAGTGTTGCTTCTTATCGTGACTGGGTTACTGACTCCGTTTATCGGAACTGAGTTTATGCCCCGTGCGGAAAGCAAGACGTTTACGGCTGTAGTCAAAATGCCCGAAGGTACACAGATGGAACGTACTTCCGCTGCTGTAGGCAATTTGGAAGAATTGTTATATACCATTGTTGGCGGTGATTCTTTATGTACGGTATACAGCCATATCGGAGAGGGAAGTGGTTCGGAAAATGCGATATTTGAAGGAGAAAATACAGCAATGATGAAAGTGATCCTTTCACCGGAATGTACACTTTCACCGGAAAAGGTGATTGCGTCTTTCGTGGAATCGGCCAAGAATCCTGACGGACTGGAACTGACGATTCAGCAGGATGAGAATTCTCTGAGTTCACTGTTAGGAAGCGAAGGAGCTCCTATTGTTGTGGAGGTCAAAGGAGAGGAGTTGGATGAGATTGCTCAGTTGACTGAAGAGGTGAAGGAACGGATGATTGGCGTAAATGGAATCTATGATGTTATTACTTCCGTGGAAGACGGTGCTCCAGAAGTTGTGATCTCGATTGACCGTACGATAGCCGGTATCAATAATCTGAGTGTGGCTATGGTAATTGAACAACTGAAGCAGCAACTGAGTGGCAAGGAAGTCGGCAAAATGGAATATCGTGGTGAAATGCGTGATATTGTAATTAAAGTACCGGATATACCATTGAGTTCTCTAGGCTCTCTTGTGATCAAAAGTGGAACACAGGAATTTGTACTGCAGGAGATTGCTACTATTACTCATGGACAAGCTCCCAAAGAAATTCTGCGTCGCAATCAAAGCCGTATCGGTAAAGTGATGGCTAATATGGATACCGGAAAGTCATTGGATAAAGTAGCGGCCGAAGTGCGTGAAACGGTGAAAGGTATTGCATTGCCTGCTAACTACAGTATCACAGTGACAGGAGAAGAAGAAAAACGACAAGAATCAATGAACAGTCTGTTGTTTGCTCTGATGCTTTCTGTTGTACTTGTCTATATGGTGATGGCTTCCCAGTTTGAATCCTTGCTGCATCCGTTTACGATCTTGCTGACTATTCCTCTGGCTGTAGTAGGTGCTATCTTACTTTTCTTCATTACTGGAACCACTATCAATATGATGGGAGTCATCGGTATTGTCATGCTGGGAGGTATTGCCGTCAATAACTCTATCATTCTGGTAGACCGTATCAATCAGCTTAGTCAGGCGGGAATGGAGTTGACTGATGTCATTGTAGAAGCAGGGCAACAGCGTATCCGTCCGATCATCATGACTACTTTGACTACGATTCTGGCCATGCTTCCGATGACATTCAGTTTTGGTGAAGGTGCTTCTTTACGTTCACCAATGGCTATAGCTGTGATCGGAGGATTGATAACTTCTACTCTGATGAGTTTGATGGTTATTCCTTGTGTCTATTATGTGTTGGAGAATATCAAAAGACGTATAAATCGCCGAACTAAAAACAGCTGAAGATGAACTTTTTACTAAATAGGAGAATAACGATTTGTATGCTGTTTATTGCACTCAGCCTGCTGGGCTATGTGTCGTATAAACAACTTCCGGTGGAGTTGCTGCCCAACGCAGAACTTCCGGTTCTGTTTGTCCAGGTGTCGTCACAGCAGGATATGGACCCTTCGTATGTAGAGTCGGAAGTGATTATTCCACTCGAAGGAGCGGTCAGTGCGATAGGTGGAGTAGACAAACTGCAATCCTACATTGACAGGAGGCAGTCCAGCATACAGATTGACTTTAAAAAGAATATCAACTTCAAGATGACCAGTCTTAAACTGCAGGAGAAAGTGAATGAAATCGCAGCCTCCCTGCCGACCGGTTTTACTGTACAGGTACAGAAAGTGGATATTGCTCAGATGAATAATAACTTCATGGTGCTTCAAGTGCGTGGTACGGGAGGAACTGACCGTGTCCGGAGTCTGGTAGACGAGGATGTTCGTTCTGATCTGGAGAACATAGATGGAGTAGCTTCCGTCAATATCTACGGAGGACGGCAGAAAGCCATTGAAGTGCGTCTGAATCCGGAGGCTTGCAAAGCTCTGAACCTCACAGCTTCCAAAATAAGCGGTTTGCTTTCGCAGAATACCCAGGAAAAGACATTTGTAGGCTTCGCAGATGAACCCGACAGCAAGAATTTTGTCCATGTCAATGCGATGTATACCAAAGTCTCTGATTTGGAGAATATAGTTGTCGCTCCCGGTCCTATTCTGCTGAAAGACGTGGCAACCGTCTTTTTTGACTTGAAAGATGAAACCACTTATAGTCGTGTGAATGGAAAAGAAGCCGTCTCGGTTGCTTTGATCAATGATTCACAGGCTAATCTGATTGAACTTTCACACCGTGTATCCGATGTGATTGAAAAGCTGAATGAGAAACTGGCTCCGCTCGAACTGGAAATTGTCATTCAGGAGAACAAGGCTGAAACCATGGAAAATAATATCAACCAGATTATTAATCTGGCATTGGTAGGGGGATTATTGGCTGTGTTCGTTCTTTGGCTTTTCCTGAAGAATATGCGGCTGGTGTTTTTTATCGCACTTTCCATACCGATTTCTGTCTATACGGCTTTCAACTTCTTCTACGCTTTTGGTATTACTATCAATAGTCTTACCTTGGTAGGAATGGCGTTGGCCATCGGAATGCTGCTGGATAATAGTGTCGTGGTGCTTGAGAATATTTATCGTTTGTCGGGAAACGGCTATACGCCCGAACGTTCGGTAACGCAGGGAACAAAAGAAGTGTGGCGCTCCATTGTGGCGGCTACCCTGACTACCATTACTGTATTCCTGCCGTTCGTTTTTTCTGATAATTTCCTGATAAAACTGATCGGGCACCATATCGGAGTATCCATTATATCAACTTTGACGATCTCGCTGTTTGTAGCTTTACTTTTTATACCGATGATTACTTACCTTCTTTTGAAGAGTAAGAGTGGGAACAGTGTCGTTTATGAAAAAGTATCGATCGTTCAGCGTCCGATGCAGGTCTATCTGGTCTTATTGAAGACTTGTATGCGTAATCCGGGAGTGACAGTCTTTGGAGCTGTGATCTTGCTTTTTGCAACGTTGATTTTGTCATTGACCTTGAATGTGCAACAGATGAAAGAAGTTGCTTCAGACCGGTTCAACATCAGTGTCGTGATGCCTACCGGAAGTACGCTTGAAAATACGGATAAGATTGTAAAGGTACTGGAAGAACGTCTGGAGGATTTTCCGGAAAAGAAAGATCTGATTTGCCGTATTCGGGAAAAAGAGGCGACTCTGACACTCGTTTTGCAGGAAGATTACACAAAGATCGCCAAACGGAAAATAGCTGATATAAAAGCGGATGTGCAGACTAAAGTTGCCAATATCAATGGTGCGGAAATCTATGTTTCTGATGCTATGGGAGGCGGAGGAGATAACTCGGCTCTGAGCAGTCTGGGCGGATTCATGCGTTTGTTGGGCATAGGTGACAACAGTGAACGGGTGGTGATCAGGGGATCTGATTTCGAAATGATGCAGATGGTGGCAGAGGAAGTGCGTTATTTGTTGGACGAACAGGATTTTGTACAGCATACTCATGTTTCGTATACTCCCCGTCAGGCGGAAATAAATCTGAACTTTGACCCTATTCTGCTGACTGCCTATGATATTAACCGTGGCAATATTACCACCGGATTAACTGCGCTTAATAATGAATACTCTTCCGAAGCTACTTTCAAGGTGGGAGAGGATATTTATGATATTATTATCCGTGACGAAATACCGGAAAAGGAAACTGAAGAAGAGGCACAGGAAAAAGCTCAGAAAGAGAAAACTGTGGATGACTTGCGTGCTATCCGGATAGAAAATGCCAATGGCGGTATGCACAATCTAGAAGATATATCGTCTCTGAATTATGGACGTGGGCGTTCGCGCATCATCCGTGTCAATCAAGATAAGCAGATTGAGGTATACTATGCTTTTCCGAGAGATGTTCAGTCTTCGAAAGATTTATTGGGAGGATATCGTTCCGATATCGACCAGTTGATTGCCAGTTATAATCTTCCGTCCGGAGTCGCTGTGCAGGTATTCCATGAGGAGGATGAATTCGGGGATTTCAAATTCCTTATTCTGGCAGCTTTTCTTTTGATATTTATGATCCTTGCTTCAGTCTTCGAATCTGTAGTGACGCCTTTTGTGTTGCTTTTTACCATTCCGTTGGCTGCTATCGGTTCTTTGCTGGCATTATTGCTTTCGAGCAACAGTCTGATGAATGCGAATACACTGACAGGGTTCCTTATTCTGTTGGGAGTAGTTGTCAATAACGGAATCATTCTGATAGATTACGCCAACATTTTGCGTAAACGGGGATACCGCCGGAACAGGGCGTTGATGACTGCCGGTATGTCACGTATTCGTCCCATTCTGATTACTTCCATCACCACAATTGCTGCCATGCTTCCGTTGGCTATGGGAGATACGGAGTATGCAGGGGCTATCGGTGCACCTTTTGCCATTACAGTGATAGGCGGACTTTTCTTTTCCGCCATGCTGACGCTGATTTTAATTCCGACAGTTTGTATGGGACTGGAAAATGTGCTTCAGTGGTACCGTTCGTTATCCCGTAAACTATGGACCATTCACCTGATTCTTTTTGTGTCCGGTGTAATCTGTATCTGGCTATACACTGACGGAATCCTTTGGCAGTCAATCTATCTGGTAGTACTGATTGCAGGCATACCGGGGATGACATACTTTGCGCAAACCAGTCTTCGGAGAGCTAAGGCGGAGGTTATCAATCCGGATGAAGAAATTCGTATTTCTGTCCGCAATCTGGTTAAGATCTACGATTGGCCTGGACACATCAGCCGTCAGTGGAACAGTGGTTTGCAATTACGCAAACGTCTGGGATTGAGCAATGAATACCATTCTCTGAAGGACTTTATCAATGTGCTATGGCAGTTTGGTATCTTACTGTTTGCCATTTATTTCACCTATTTCTTCATTCATAACAGGCTTTGGATATTCCTGTTCTCGTTCGCTATTTATGCAGCGATACTGTATTTGTGGAGAAAGGTACGTTCCTATTTATATTATCGATACGGAGATAATCGGGTAACAAAGATCGTAAACCGGGTGATATTCTGGAGTCTTCCTCCCCTTATCCTGTTTCAGTTATTCCGGAAACTGGATAATAACGGGCTGGTCATCATGATCGGATTGTTATGGCTTGTGGGTATTGCCATCTATGTCACTTCCCAGTATCTGTATGATCATGATGTAAATATTGAGCGTGTCACCGGACGATTTGCAGGGCTTCGCCGTTCCTATTTCCGCATGGCGAAGAGTGTTCCTATGATTGGAAAACGACGCAAACCTTTCAAAGCATTGCGTGGGGTGTCATTCGAGATTCAGACAGGTATGTTCGGACTACTGGGACCCAATGGGGCAGGTAAATCGACCTTGATGCGTGTCATCTGTGGTATCTTTGAGCAGAGCTATGGTAGTATCTGGATCAATGGTCTGGATACACGTATCTACAGAGAAGAGCTACAGAGTCTGATAGGTTTCCTTCCACAGGAATTCGGAACTTATGAGAATATGACTTCGTGGGAGTTTCTGGATTATCAGGCTATACTGAAAGGGATTGTAGACGGTGAGTTACGAAAGGAGCGTCTGGATTATGTACTGAAAGCGGTACATATGTACGAGCGGAAAGACGAAAAGATAGGTTCTTTCTCGGGAGGTATGAAACAGCGTATTGGTATTGCGCTTATTCTGCTTCATTTACCGCGTATCCTGGTTGTGGATGAGCCTACAGCGGGACTCGACCCTCGCGAACGTATCCGTTTCCGTAATCTGCTGGTAGAGTTGAGTAAGGACCGTATCGTTATTTTCTCCACTCATATCATTGAGGATATATCCAGTTCCTGTAATCAGGTAGTGGTGATCAATAAGGGTGAACTGAAATATTTCGGTGATCCTTCGGACATGGTGGAAATGGCCAACGGGAAAGTATGGCAGTTTAATATAGATAAGACAGAATTTGAAAAAGTACTGGACAAATCGTTGGTAATACATCATATTCAGGAAGGCGATACGATTCGGGTGCGCTATCTTTCTGTCGGACAGCCTTATGAAGGGGCTGTAGAGGTAGAAGCTAATTTGGAAGACGCTTATCTCTGTCTGCTGAAGAATATGAATTAAAAAGAAAAGAAGGATATGACATTCAAACAATTGATACAACTGTTGCCTAAAGTAGTCAGGTATAACCTGAAGATTATATTTGCCGGGAAGTTTTTCTGGTTTCTGTTGGCTGCATTTGGCTTTTTTGCTCTTTTCATGTTTCAGAATGCCTGGAAACGGGAGGAGATTAACGAGGGACTCATCTATAGCATCCTGATGTTTCCGTCTATGTTGCTTATTTTCTACCCGGCTGTATTCGGCATTCAGAATGATGAAGATAGCCGGATATTGGAGATTCTTTTTGGAATCCCCGACTATAAGTATAAGGTTTGGGGCGTGCGGTTATTGATGATTTATGTGGCAATTTTTGTTATTCTGATTATCTTTTCATACATAGCCATTTTATTGCTGTATCCGGTCAATCCGCTTGAGATGGCATTACAGTTGATGTTCCCGATACTCTTTTTCGGAAATATGGCTTTTATGCTGTCTACCATTACGCGGAGTGGAAACGGAACTGCCGTATTTATGATTATTATAGGCATTGCATTGATGTTCTTAGGTAAGCCGGATTCTTTCTGGAACGTTCTGCTGAATCCTTTTCGTGTTCCCGATAATGTTCATCCGATCATTTGGGAGGGAATCCTTATCAAAAACCGCATTTTCCTTTTATCCGCCAGTTTAGTCTGGATGATGGTCGGATTACTTTATCTGCAGAAAAGGGAAAGGTTTGTATAACAGTAGATTAGGATGCTGAATATTCTCAAGTGTTCTTGCTGCGATGAGAAAAAATTCTCACTATGATGAGAAAAAAGTCTCATCGCAGTGAGAATTTTTTCTCATCATGGTAAGTATAGTCCTATGTATGCGGGAACGGAAATAGGGAATCAGAAGTAGTATCCCAGATTCACATAACAGCTTCCTTTATCAGTCTGATTGGAATATCCGAACGTAATCTCCAATGGACCGAAAATACTGTCCATACCATATCCGGCACTGATACCAAACAGTTGTTTCCCTTTCAGTATTTCGAAGAAGTGACTGTCCGTCAAGCCATAATTACCTGTCAGAGTGAGATAATGAATGCTTCCCATCCGTTGTCTGAGTTTCACGGATGCAATCATGATAGAATTGTTCATCAGTTCCATATTGGTCACACCGGCAAACGGCAGTTGCTGTGGAATGTAGAGTCCGTATACTTCGCCGCCAATGGCATTTTGCAAGGGATAGGCGATGTCTTTTCCAATCAGAACACGACCATAGATGAATGGAATGATAGAAAAACGTCGGGTTACGGGAACTACGCTGCCCCACGAACCGCTCAGTGCGGAGAACGGGGCGTGATCATTATACTGAGCCATATTATCGGTGTAGAGTGAATAGGCAGCTTTGAATTCGGTTCCTTTGGAAGGGAAATATCCCTTGTCGAATGTACTATAATGTACCTGAGCGAAATAACTCAGGAAATGTTCGGATTCTACATTCAGTCCAATGAGTTCCGGTTTCTTGAAAAGAAAATCTTTGTATTTATAATATTCGAAACGAAGTCCGAGTCCGAAGCGGAGGTTTTTGTACCAGACATCCGAAAAGCCAAATTCAGCTAAATGATACTTGTAAGTAGTGTTATAGGCACGTTCACCTTCATCATAGATATTGATGTCATTATATTGAAACATATATGAGAAATTGAAATTGCGTTGCTGCATCGGTTCGAGAGTGTAATCGATGCGTGCGGCATATCGCTTTCCTAATCGGCCGGTCAGGGATAATCGGGAAGGAACATGAGTTTTGAGATCCGCTGTGGCATTAATCAGCAGGGATGCTATTTCTTCCGAGTCGAAACGGATGCCCAGATTGATTCTTTTCTCATATTTTTCTTCTAACAAGAAATTAAGGTGGTACCCTTCGGGAGTGTCGGTAAGTGTGTAGCTGGCGCTTGAGTAAGAATGACTGCCACGCAACTGATACACAGCTTGTTCTATCTGCTGAGTGGTAATGTTACTGTTCTCTTTGAGATTACACTTCTTCATCAGCCATTTTTTGTCATTAGCCTCTACGCCGGAGAAAGATATATCTGTGACGTATACTGTCCGTGAATTGGAAAGAGAAGAGTACGGTCCGTGTTGTTTGGGGACATAATTGTCCGGTATACCGATTTCTTTTTTTAAGGCAATCAAGGAATTCCACTGTGCACGTGCGGCTTCTTCGCCTCGACGCATCAGGGAATCGATGGCTGCCGGAGTGAAGCTGGCGGAAGAAAATCCGTCTACATTTACCTTGATATAGGTATCAGTGAGTTCTACATTCTTTTCATGATTGGTCTGGCAAGTGAGATCAACAATCTGCCCCAATATGTCCGGAGCGCTGTTGAGCTTGTCGGCACTTTTCAGCGCATTCTGAACATCGACTCCGATAATAATATCGGCTCCCATTGCTTTGGCCACATCTGCCGGATAATTATTGACAATTCCACCGTCTACCAATATCATACTGTCTTTGCGCACCGGTGTGAATACACCGGGGATGGCCATACTGGCACGCATGGCAGTAGAGAGTACGCCATCATGGAATACGATCTGGTCTCCATTGACTACATTGGCCGATACACAGGCGAAGGGGATCGGTAACTTATTAAAATTGATCGAGTCATGGTAGCCCATTGTCAGATCAGAGAACAGATTGGCAAGATTCTGTCCTTTGATAATCCCTCCGGACATGGCAGCTTTCGGGCTCTTTGTAAAAGGAAGCGAAACAATGTATTTTGCAGAGCGTTCGCGTTCGGTGAGCGACATGGCACTGCGTTTGATACGATCGCTCAAAAGGAAAGTCCAGTCTTGCTTGCGTACCATACTGTCCAGTTGTTCCGGAGTATACCCGATGGCGTAAAGTCCACCGACTATAGATCCCATACTGGTGCCTACTATATAATCGATCGGAATGCCTGCTTCCTCGATGACTTTCAGTGCTTTGATATGTGCCACTCCTTTGGCACCGCCGCCACTGAGGACAACGCCGACCTTCTTCCGTTGTTCCTGAGAATAAACAGAAAAAGGTAATATCAGGCACATTGCAAAAACTAATGTTGAAAAGATTTGTTTTTTCATTAGGACATGTTATTGTGTTGATGTACAATATAACTACAAATGTAGGGGATAAATTGTTTAGTTGATGAAACAAGAACTATAAAAAATGTTCTAAAAGTCGGAAATGTGGATAAATTCTACACTTTAAGGATGTTTTCCACACTTCTGTCTTCAAGGGGAAAAACGTAATACGTTGATAATAAACAGATAAGATAAAACAGGATATTTTGGTATGTGTATTGCATAATAGAGTGTAGAACAAACATAAGTTAAATTAAATAATAAGATTCGATATGAGATTATTCTTTTCGAAACATGAGTTGAAACTGAGGAGAAAGAGAACCATTGCTGCTGTAGTATGTATGGTAATTGTGTTGGGAGTGTATTGGATACTGACACGACCTCAGAAGGCTGCACCGGAAATGCCGACAGTGATTGTTGAACCGGTTATAAAAGACGATGTAGAAATATTCGGAGAATATGTGGGGCGTATCCGTGCCCAGCAATTTGTCGAAGTACGTGCCAGGGTAGAAGGCTATCTGGAAAACATGCTTTTTGCCGAAGGCACTTATGTAAATAAGAATCAGGTCCTGTTTGTGATCAATCAGGACCAATATCGTGCGAAAGCCGACAAAGCGCGGGCTCAGTTGAAAAAGGACGAAGCACAGGCATTGAAAGCTGAACGTGACTTGAAACGTATCCGTCCGTTGTACGAACAAAATGCCGCTAGCCAGCTGGATCTGGATAATGCGGAAGCAGCTTATGAAAGCGCTGTTGCGACAGTAGCGATGAGTGAGGCGGACTTGGCGCAGGCTGAACTCGAGTTAGGCTATACTATCGTTCGTTCACCTCTTGCCGGTCATATCAGTGAAAGAAATGTGGATTTGGGAACGTTGGTTGGTCCCGGAGGAAAATCGTTGCTGGCTACAGTTGTAAAGAGTGATACCGTATTGGTCGATTTCAGTATGACGGCACTCGATTATCTGAAAAGTAAAGAACGGAATATTAACCTCGGACAACAGGATTCTACTCGTTCCTGGCAGCCAAATATTACTATTACTTTAGCAGATAATACCGTATACCCCTATAAAGGATATGTTGATTTTGCCGAGCCGCAAGTCGATCCTCAAACGGGTACTTTCTCCGTACGTGCAGAAATGCCTAATCCGAAACAGGTATTGCTTCCGGGACAGTTTACCAAAGTAAAATTGCTATTGGACGTGCGTGAAGGAGCCATCGTTGTTCCGATGAAAGCCGTTACCATTGAAAAAGGAGGCGCTTATATTTATACGATGCGTAAAGATGATACAGTAGAGAAACGCTTTATTGAGTTAGGACCGGAAGTAGGGAATAACGTGGTAGTGGAAAGAGGACTCGCTGTAGGAGAGACAATTGTTGTGGAAGGTTTCCATAAGTTGACACCGGGTATGAAAGTACGGGCAAGTCGGCTGGATAACGCAAAAGGAGAATAATCAATGAAAGTTAGTTTTTTTATAGATAGGCCGGTATTTTCGGCTGTTATCTCTATCGTGATTGTGATTGTCGGGATTATCGGGCTGACCATGCTTCCGGTAGATCAATACCCGCAGATTACACCTCCAGTGGTAAAGATCAGTGCGTCATATCCGGGCGCGAGCGCATTAACTTTGTCGCAGGCGGTAGCTACTCCGATTGAGCAGGAAATCAATGGTACCCCCGGTATGCTTTATATGGAATCAAACAGTTCTAACTCCGGTGGTTTCTCGGCAACGGTTACCTTTGATGTATCTGCCGATCCGGATTTAGCTGCAGTAGAAATTCAAAATCGTGTGAAACTGGCTGAATCCCGTCTTCCGGCGGAAGTGATTCAAAATGGCATTTCCGTGGAAAAACAGGCACCCAGTCAGTTAATGACACTCTGTCTGACTTCTACCGATCCTAAGTTTGATGAAATTTACTTAAGTAACTTTGCTACTATTAATGTACTTGATGTAATTCGCCGTATTCCGGGTGTGGGACGTGTTTCAAATATCGGTAGCCGTTACTATGCTATGCAGATATGGGCAGAGCCGGATAAGCTGGCTAACTTCGGATTAACCGTACAAGACTTGCAGAATGCCTTAAAAGACCAGAACCGTGAGTCGGCAGCCGGTGTGTTAGGACAGCAGCCGGTACAGGGACTGGATATAACGATCCCTATTACTACTCAGGGACGTCTTTCTACGGTAGGACAGTTTGAGGATATTGTAGTGCGTGCGAATGCCAATGGTTCTATCATTCGATTAAAGGATGTGGCACGTGTATCTCTGGAGGCTTCTTCTTACAATACTGAAAGTGGTATTAATGGTGAGAATGCCGCTGTACTTGGTATTTATATGTTGCCGGGTGCCAATGCGATGGAAGTGGCCGAGAATGTAAAAAAGGCGATGGAAGAGATCAGCGGGAACTTTCCTGAAGGATTGAGCTATGAAATTCCGTTTGATATGACGACGTATATCTCCGAGTCTATTCATGAGGTATATAAAACACTGTTTGAAGCATTGGTACTGGTTGTATTGGTCGTGTATCTGTCTTTGCAGAGTTGGCGTGCTACATTGATCCCGGTAGTAGCGGTGCCTATTTCTTTGATTGGTACTTTCGGATTCATGTTGATTTTTGGCTTCTCTATCAATATATTGACTTTGCTTGGCTTGATTCTTGCCATTGGTATCGTGGTCGATGATGCGATAGTGGTGGTGGAAGGAGTAGAGCATATTATGGAAACGGAGAAGCTAAGTCCTTATGAAGCGACTAAGAAAGCAATGAACGGATTATCAAGCGCGTTGATCGCTACTTCACTGGTATTGGCGGCTGTGTTTGTTCCGGTAAGTTTTTTGAGTGGAATTACGGGACAGTTGTACCGTCAGTTTACGGTGACCATTGTAGTATCTGTACTTATTTCTACCGTCGTTGCCCTGACGCTGAGTCCCGTGATGTGCTCGCTTATTTTAAAACCGGATAGTGGGAAGAAGAAAAATATAGTATTCAGAAAGATCAATGAATGGTTGGGAATTGGAAGCAATAAATATGTAGCTGCTGTCACTCGTACTATCAAACATCCGCGTCGGGTGTTAAGTGCTTTTGGTATGGTATTGATTGCTATTCTGTTGATTCACCGGATCATTCCGACCAGTTTTCTTCCGGTAGAAGATCAGGGATATTTTAAGATTGAACTAGAATTGCCGGAAGGAGCTACATTGGAACGTACCCGTGCTGTAACAGAGCGTGCGATTGCTTATCTGGATAAGAACCCCTACATAGAATATGTACAGAATGTGACGGGAAGCAGTCCGCGTGTGGGCAGTAATCAGGGGCGTGCCGAACTGACTGTCATCTTGAAACCTTGGGAAGAGAGAAAGAGTACCAGTATTGAGAAAATCATGGATACGGTAGAAAAACATTTGAAGGAATACCCGGAATGTAAAGTCTATCTGTCTACTCCTCCGGTCATACCGGGATTGGGTAGTTCCGGTGGTTTTGAAATGCAGTTGGAAGCTCGTGGGGAGGCTACTTTCGACAACTTGGTGGATGCAGCAGATACGTTGATGTATTATGCTTCCAAGCACAAGGAACTGACAGGTTTGTCTTCTTCTTTGCAGTCGGAGATTCCTCAACTTTACTTTGATGTGGACAGAGATAAAGTAAAGATGCTGGGAGTACCTTTGGCAGATGTGTTTTCTACGATGAAAGCTTATACAGGTTCGGTGTATGTGAATGACTTCAATATGTTCAACCGTATTTATAAGGTATACATTCAGGCGGAAGCTCCTTATCGTGAGCATAAAGACAATATCAACCTGTTCTTTGTAAAAGCCTCCAATGGAGCTATGGTACCGCTGACTTCTTTAGGTAATGCTTCTTATACAACAGGTCCGGGAAGTATCAAACGTTTCAATATGTTTACTACTGCTGTCATTCGGGGGGCTGCCGCACAGGGATATAGTTCCGGTCAGGCAATGGAGATTATGGAACAGATCGCCCGTGATCATCTTCCAGATAATATCGGATTGGAATGGAGCGGACTTTCTTATCAGGAAAAGCAGGCGGGCGGTCAGACCGGTATGGTCATGGCATTGGTATTCTTGTTTGTCTTTCTCTTCCTTGCCGCACAATATGAAAGTTGGACAGTGCCGATTGCCGTATTGCTGTCTTTGCCTGTAGCGGCTTTAGGAGCCTACCTGGGAGTCTGGGTATGCGGACTGGAGAACGATGTCTATTTCCAGATCGGACTGGTGATGCTTGTCGGGCTTGCCGCTAAGAATGCTATTCTGATTGTAGAGTTTGCTAAAGTACAGGTAGATAAAGGAGAGGACTTGATACAGTCTGCCATTTATGCGGCAAAATTACGTTTCCGTCCTATTCTGATGACTTCTTTAGCATTTGTACTGGGTATGCTTCCAATGGTATTGGCAAGTGGTCCGGGCTCGGCAAGCCGTCAGGCAATTGGTACGGGGGTATTCTTCGGGATGATATTTGCTATCGTGTTTGGTATTATTCTCGTGCCGTTCTTCTTTGTGATGGTATATAAAACAAAGTCGAAAATCTTAAAACATAAGAAATAATGAAACTGAATAAACTATATATTGCTATACTATTGTTTGCAGGAATACTGACTTCCTGCAAAGTAGGCAAGAGCTATGTACGTCCTGACCTTCATTTGCCCGATAGTCTGGCCCAACATCAGGATACGGTCAGCTTTGGAGATAAGGATTGGGAAGAAATCTATACGGATTCTACACTTCGCAGTCTGATAGACCGTGCGTTGGATCACAATAAAGACATGTTGATAGCGGCTGCCCGAATCAAAGAAATGGCGGCTCAGAAACGTATCTCCACCGCTGCACTGCTTCCTGATATCAAAGGAAAAGTGACTGCTGAACGTGAACTTGAGAATCACGGGGGAGATGCTTTTAAGAAATCGGAAACCTTTGAAGCTCAGTTCCTTGTTTCATGGGAACTCGATCTTTGGGGAAATCTGCGATGGGCGCGTTCGGCCAGTATTGCCGAATATTTGCAGTCGGTAGAGGCGCAACGTGCACTTCGGATGACGATTGTGGCGGAAGTGGCACAGGCTTATTATGAACTGGTTGCGCTGGATACGGAACTGGATATTGTCAAGCAGACTTTAAAAGCCCGTGAAGAAGGGGTGCGCCTGGCACGTATCCGTTTTGAAGGAGGATTGACTTCGGAGACTTCTTATCGTCAGGCTCAGGTGGAGCTGGCACGTACAGCCACTTTGGTTCCTGATTTAGAACGTAAAATCTCGCTGAAAGAGAATGACATTGCTTTTCTGGCCGGAGAATACCCTAATCGCATCGCCCGTTCCCGACTGCTTCAGGAATTCAATTTTCCGGAAACACTTCCGATAGGGATGCCATCTACTTTGTTGGAACGCCGTCCCGACATACGTCAGGCAGAGCAGAAGTTGATTGCTGCCAATGCCAAAGTAGGGGTAGCTTATACGAATATGTTTCCTCGTCTCGCCCTGACAGGTGGTTTCGGTACTGAGAGTACGTCTTTGTCCGAACTTTTAACATCTCCTTATGCTGTTATGGAAGGGGCTTTATTGACTCCTATTTTTGGCTGGGGAAAGAACCGTGCTGCATTGAAAGGCAAAAAGGCAGCTTATGAGGCGGAACTACATAGTTATGAGAAATCAGTTTTAACTGCTTTCAAGGAAACACGTAATGCGATTGTCAACTTTAATAAGATAAAAGAGGTGTATGCTCTTCGTGCCAATCTGGAACGTTCGGCTAAGAGTTATATGGACTTGGCTCAGTTGCAATACATTAATGGAGTAATCAATTATTTGGATGTTCTGGATGCCCAGCGTGGTTATTTTGATGCACAAATTGGTCTGAGTAACGCTATTCGTGATGAATTGATAACCATAGTGCAGCTTTATAAAGCACTGGGTGGTGGCTGGAAGCAATAGCATCTGTACCGGTGTCACGAAATAAAATGAGAGCTTCTCTTTCATAATTCGAGGAAAAATGCGAAATTTGCAACGCTTTTCAAGTTTGACAAGAAACTTACTAACACCTTTAAATAAAAATAAAGAAAATGACTAAAAGTGCATTGCAAATCGCAAGGGCTGCTTATCAGCCCAAACTTCCGAAAGCATTGGCAACAGGAGCCGTTAAAGCTGTAGCAGGTTCTGCTACTCAATCTGTAGCCGATCAGGAAGCTATCAAAGCATTATTCCCTAACACGTACGGAATGCCGTTGATTACATTCGAAGCAGGTGAAGCTGTTCAACTTCCTGCCATGAACGTAGGTGTAATCCTTTCCGGTGGACAGGCTCCGGGCGGACACAATGTAATCTCTGGTTTGTTCGACGGTATCAAAAAACTGAATCCGGAAAATAAGCTGTACGGCTTTATTTTGGGACCCGGCGGTCTGGTAGACCACAACTATATGGAACTGACTGCCGACATCATCGACGAATATCGTAATACAGGTGGTTTCGATATCATTGGTTCGGGACGTACAAAGCTGGAAACTGAAGCTCAATTTGAAAAGGGATTGGAGATTATCAAGGAACTGGGCATCAAAGCATTGGTAATCATCGGTGGTGATGACTCTAATACAAATGCCTGCGTATTGGCTGAGTATTACGCTGCTAAAAAGTACGGTGTGCAGGTAATCGGTTGTCCGAAAACGATCGACGGTGACTTGAAGAACGATATGATTGAAACTTCCTTCGGTTTTGATACAGCTTGCAAGACTTATGCGGAAGTGATTGGTAACATTCAACGTGACTGTAACTCAGCTCGTAAATACTGGCACTTTATTAAGTTGATGGGTCGCTCGGCTTCTCACATCGCATTGGAATGTGCTTTGCAGGTACAGCCTAACGTATGTATTGTTTCTGAAGAAGTAGAAGCAAAAGATATGTCTCTGGATGATGTAGTGACATCTATCGCTAAAGTGGTGGCCGACCGTGCTGCACAGGGAAATAACTTCGGTACAGTGCTGATCCCGGAAGGATTGGTTGAATTTATTCCGGCAATGAAGCGTCTGATTGCTGAGTTGAACGACTTCCTGGCTGCTAATGCAGAAGAGTTCTCTCAGATTAAGAAGTCTCACCAGCGTGATTATATCATCCGTAAGTTGTCTCCGGAAAACTCTGCTATCTATGCAAGTCTGCCGGAAGGTGTAGCTCGCCAGTTGACACTGGATCGTGACCCGCACGGAAACGTTCAGGTATCACTGATCGAAACAGAAAAACTGTTGTCTGAAATGGTAGCTACCAAATTGGCTGCATGGAAAGAAGATGGCAAATACGTAGGTAAGTTTGCTGCTCAGCACCACTTCTTCGGTTACGAAGGACGTTGCGCCGCTCCGTCAAACTTCGATGCTGATTACTGCTATTCTTTGGGTTACACAGCTTCTATGTTGATTGCCGACGGTAAGACTGGCTATATGTCTTCTGTACGTAACACAACTGCTCCTGCTGCTGAATGGATTGCCGGTGGTGTGCCTATCACGATGATGATGAATATGGAACGCCGTCACGGTGAAATGAAACCGGTTATCCAGAAGGCATTGGTGAAACTGGATGGTGCTCCTTTTAAAGCATTCGCTGCACAACGTGACCGTTGGGCTGTTGAAACGGATTATGTATATCCGGGTCCGATCCAGTACTTTGGTCCTACGGAAGTTTGCGACCAGGCAACTAAAACTTTGCAACTGGAACAAGCTAAATAAGTAAACTTCACAGAGTTGTTGTATCAAGCAACGTTGTGATGAAGAGTTATTCAGGCACGGATTACGCAGATTAACACGGTTTTAAGAAATAGTATGCTAAAACTGTGTAATCCGTGTAATCCGTGCCTATCTTTCATATATTTATTCATCAAAACAAATGCCGTCACGTAATAATCCGATTTCTGCTGTCCAAAAGAAAAGAACAGTTGCCACTACCAGAAAAAAGGGGACCGTTTCTTCTTCCAAACCTTCCCGTGCCCAGAAAAAGGCACCGATGAAGCATGGTTATTCGATGTCCGGCTGGCTTCGCAATTTATTGGCTGTGGTGATTATCGGTTGTTTCTCCGTCATTTTCTATTATTTCTTTCTTCGTCCTTATGCCTATCGGTGGAAACCTTGCAATGGCATGAAGGAATACGGAGTCTGCATTCCTTCCGGATATGACATTCATGGGATTGACATTTCTCATTATCAAGGAAAAATAGACTGGGGAAGACTTTTACAAAATAAGCAGACGGCTACTCCTTTGCATTTCATCTTTATGAAAGCGACTGAAGGAGGAGATCATAACGATACTACATTCGAAGCCAATTTTGTAAACGCACGTAATCATGGTTTTATTCGTGGCGCTTATCATTTCTATATTCCCGGTACAGATGCTTTGAAACAAGCGGATTTCTTTATCCGCACAGTTAAACTGGATTCCGGTGACCTGCCCCCGGTACTCGATGTGGAAGTGACCGGACGAAAAGAGAAAAAAGAATTGCAGCAAGGCATTAAGCGTTGGCTGGATCGTATAGAATCCCATTATGGAGTGAAGCCCATTCTTTATACTTCTTATAAATTCAAGACCCGTTATCTGGACGATTCTATTTTTAATGCTTATCCTTACTGGATTGCCCACTATTATGTCGATTCAGTGAAATATCAGGGTAAATGGCATTTCTGGCAACATACGGACGTTGGAAACGTACCGGGTATTAAAGAGGATGTAGACCTCAATGTATTCAACGGGACCTTAGAGGAACTCAAAAAGTTGACAATTAAGTAGCGGGTACGTTTCTTGTCATACAACTAATCTCTTCTTTCATTTGTTATAATCGTATTATTACTAAAAAGATACGATTATGAAATTTGATATAGCTATTATTGGTGGTGGCCCTGCTGGTTATACAGCTGCCGAAAGGGCGGGAGCTAACGGACTAAAAGCCGTTTTGTTTGAAAAAAAGGCAATAGGAGGAGTGTGTCTGAATGAAGGATGTATTCCTACTAAAACATTGCTATATTCTGCTAAAATACTGGATAGCATTAAGACTGCTTCCAAATATGGAATCTCAGCGGAGTCTCCTTCCTTTGACTTATCCAAAATCATGAGCCGGAAAGATAAAACAGTGAAGATGTTGACAGGTGGAGTGAAGATGACTGTTAATTCTTATGGTGTGACGATTGTAGAAAAAGAAGCGGTGATAGAAGGAGAATCCGGCGGACTGATTCGGATTGCTTGCGATGGAGAAAAGTACGAGGTCAAATATTTATTGGTTTGCACCGGTTCTGATACAGTAATTCCTCCGATACCCGGATTGTCAGAGGTTAGTTACTGGACTTCCCGAGAGGCACTGGAGATAAAAGAACTTCCCAAAACATTGGTGATTATTGGTGGCGGAGTAATCGGTATGGAGTTTGCCTCATTCTTTAACAGTATGGGGGTGAAGGTACATGTCGTTGAAATGATGCCGGAGATTTTGGGTGTAATGGATAAGGAAACCAGCGGTATGCTTCGCTCGGAATATGCAAAGCGCGGAGTCACTTTCTATTTGAATACTAAAGTGGTGGAAGTGAAGCTTGGTGGAGTTGTGATTGAAAAAGAAGGAAAGTCCTCAACGATTGAAGCGGAAAAGATATTGCTTAGCGTAGGGCGTAAGGCAAATTTGGACAAAGTCGGACTGGATAAACTGAATATAGAACTTTATCGGAATGGGGTAAAAGTTGATGAACATTTATTGACTTCTCACCCGAGGGTATACGCTTGTGGAGATATTACGGGGTATTCCTTGCTGGCACATACGGCAATTCGTGAAGCGGAAGTAGCTGTCAACCACATTTTAGGAGTGGAAGATCAGATGAACTATCATTGTGTTCCGGGAGTCGTTTATACAAATCCGGAAGTAGCCGGAGTGGGTAAGACGGAAGAGGAATTGATTCAATTGGGGCTACCTTATCGGGTTACTAAACTACCGATGGCATATTCCGGCCGGTTTGTTGCGGAGAATGAACAGGGGAATGGTATCTGCAAGTTGATTCAGGATGAGGAAGGGCATATCATAGGTTGTCATATAATCGGGAATCCTGCATCAGAACTGATTGTTATAGCCGGTATTGCTATCCAGAAGGGATATACAATCGAAGAATTCCAGAAGAGTGTATTTCCACATCCTACGGTTGGGGAGATTTACCATGAGCTACTCTTCTCATAAGTAATTCTTTTGAAAGAATAAGGAGTATACATTATGGTTCGTTGTATTCATAGTCCTTTCACCGATATTTACTTCCATTTGGCGGCAGAAGAATATCTGTTGAAGCAGGGAGCTGATGATGTTTTTATGCTTTGGCAGGATACGCCTTCTGTGGTGATGGGCAAACATCAACGTGTACAGTCGGAAGTGGACCGGGAGTGGGCGGAACTGCAACAGATTCATATTGCCCGTCGATTTTCGGGAGGAGGAACGGTATATCATGATTTGGGCAATGTCAATTTGACTTTTATTGAGACAGTGTCCCGTCTGCCTGATTTCAAGACATATCTTCATCGCGTATTGGAATTTTTCGTTTCAATTGGCTTAACTGCCGAAGGAGATGAACGACTGGGCATCTATCTGCATGGCTTGAAGATATCGGGGAGTGCTCAATGTGTATATAAAAATAGAGTTCTGTATCATTGTACTTTACTCTATGATACGGATATGACCATATTGAATAAGGTTTTAAATCCGGAAGGAAAAATAGAAGAAAAAGAATCAGTGCCTGTATATGCCGTTCCTTCTGTCCGAAGTGCGGTCACTAATATTTCCAACTACTTGCCTATGGAGACGATTGAGGATTTCAAAAAGACTGTTTTCCAATATTTTAGTAAGGGGCAATCGGCTGTTGCTTTCAATGAATGGGAGCTAGGGGTTATTGACAAACTTCGGAAAGAAAAATATATCCGGGACGAATGGATATTCAGCCGCTGAAGTCCGGTTAAAAATACTTTAACTTAAAACTTTCTATTTCAGCGGGTTGTTTTAATATATCAAGGTTGAATAATAAATTTACTGTCTATGTCAAGATTCGAAATAAAAATGCCCAAGTTGGGCGAGAGTATAACCGAAGGGACTATTGTTTCTTGGTCTGTAAAAGTGGGGGATATCATTCAGGAAGACGATGTTCTCTTCGAAGTAAATACTGCAAAAGTCAGTGCGGAAATTCCTTCTCCGGTAGCCGGGAAAGTAGTGGAAATTCTATTTAAAGAAGGTGATACGGTTGCTGTTGGTACTGTGGTTGCTGTTGTGGATATGGGAGGAGAGGAAGATGATTCTTCTCAGGAGAATGTTAGTGATTCTCATGAAAAAGTATTTGCAGAGTCTGAGATTCAGAAGGGAAATCAGGAATCTATTGAGACAAAAGAGGAACGCTGGTATTCTCCTGTTGTCATTCAGTTGGCACGGGAAGCTAAAATTCCGAAAGAGGAACTGGATTCCATACAAGGTACAGGATACGAAGGGCGGTTGAGTAAGAAAGATATCAAAGATTATATTGATAGAAAGAAAAGAGGACTTTCCGGAACGCCGGAGCCTGCACCGTCTGTGCCCTCTGCATCGTCTCCAAAAACGGCATCACCGGTAGGCAGTGCACCTGCTGTATCTGCAAGTGTTGCACCTGTAACAACAGCACCCGCTGCTGTTGTATCATTCGCGGCGTCCAACATTCCGGGAGTGGAGGTGAAAGAAATGGACCGGGTTCGCCGTATCATTGCAGATCATATGGTTATGTCAAAGAAAGTATCTCCGCACGTAACCAATGTTGTGGAGGTCGATGTTACTAAACTGGTTCGCTGGCGTGAAAAGAATAAAGATGCTTTCTTCCGCCGCGAAGGAGTGAAGTTGACATATATGCCTGTAATAACAGAGGCTGTAGCAAAAGCACTGTCCACCTATCCTCAGGTAAATGTATCGGTCGACGGCTACAATATCCTGTTTAAGAAGCATATTAATGTGGGCATTGCTGTTTCTTTGAATGATGGTAACTTGATTGTTCCTGTGGTACATGATGCCGATCATTTGAATCTTAACGGATTGGCTGTTGCCATCGATTCATTGGCAATCAAAGCGCGTGACAACAAATTAATGCCTGAAGATATTGATGGAGGTACATTTACTATTACCAATTTCGGTACTTTTAAGAGCCTTTTCGGCACACCGATCATAAATCAGCCTCAGGTAGCTATCTTGGGAGTGGGATACATTGAGAAGAAACCGGCTGTCATAGAGACACCGGAAGGAGATACAATTGCCATCCGTCATAAAATGTACCTGTCTCTTTCTTACGATCACCGTGTGGTAGATGGTATGCTGGGGGGCAACTTCCTGCATTTTATCGCCGATTATCTGGAGAACTGGGAAGGTTGATACTTGATTATTTTATTCATTAAGAATTGCATTAACCATGAAAAAGAAATATGATATAAAGACAACAGATGTAGAAACCCTGAAAAAATGGTATCATCTGATGACACTAGGGCGTGCTTTGGACGAAAAGGCACCATCTTATCTGTTACAATCACTAGGCTGGTCTTACCATGCTCCTTATGCCGGGCATGATGGAATCCAGCTGGCTATTGGTCAGGTTTTCACACTTGGAGAGGACTTTCTGTTTCCTTATTACCGTGATATGCTGACTGTACTTTCTGCCGGAATGACAGCCGAAGAGGTCATATTGAACGGTATTTCAAAAGCGACTGATCCGGGTAGTGGCGGTCGCCATATGTCCAATCACTTTGCCAAACCGGAGTGGCATATTGAGAACATTTCTTCTGCTACCGGCACACATGACCTGCATGCAGCTGGTGTAGCGAGAGCAATGGTATATTATGGTCACAAAGGAGTGGCAATAACTTCACACGGCGAATCCGCCACTTCCGAAGGATTTGTTTACGAAGCTATTAATGGAGCCAGTCTGGAACGTCTTCCGGTGATCTTTGTTATTCAGGATAACGGATATGGCATTTCCGTACCTAAATCGGAACAAACTGCCAACCGTAAAGTTGCCGAAAACTTTTCCGGCTTTAAGAATTTGAAAATCATCTACTGCAACGGAAAAGATGTTTTTGATTCTATGAATGCTATGAGCGAAGCTCGTGAATATGCGATCAACACCCGTAATCCAGTGATAGTACAAGCCAATTGTGTTCGTATCGGTTCTCACTCCAATTCAGATAAACATACCTTATACAGGGATGAAGATGAACTGGAATATGTGAAAGAGGCAGATCCTTTGATGAAATTCCGACGGATGTTATTACGTTACAAACGTTTGACGGAAGAGGAATTGCAACAAATTGAAGTCGAGGCTAAAAAAGAACTGTCTGCTGCCAATCGTAAAGCGTTGGCAGCTCCTGATCCCGATCCTAAGAGTATTTATGACTTTGTGATGCCCGAACCTTATCAACCTCAGAAGTATAAAGAGGGGACTCATCAGGAAGAAGGGGAGAAAACTTTCCTTGTAAATGCTATTAATGAAACTTTAAAAGCTGAGTTCCGACATAATCCGGATACCTTTATTTGGGGACAGGACGTAGCAAACAGAGAAAAAGGGGGAGTTTTTAATGTGACCAAAGGGATGCAGCAGGAGTTCGGTGAAGCACGTGTGTTCAGTGCACCTATTGCCGAAGATTATATTGTAGGTACGGCCAACGGAATGAGTCGCTTCGACCCTAAAATTCACGTGGTGATAGAAGGGGCGGAATTTGCCGACTACTTCTGGCCTGCTGTAGAACAATATGTAGAGTGTACACATGAATATTGGCGCAGCAATGGTAAGTTTGCACCGAATATTACTTTGCGACTGGCTTCCGGAGGATATATCGGTGGTGGATTATATCATTCTCAAAATATAGAAGGTGCACTGACTACCTTGCCAGGTGCACGTATCGTTTGTCCTTCTTTTGCTGATGATGCAGCCGGACTGTTGCGTACCAGTATGCGTTCTAAAGGATTTACGCTGTTTTTGGAACCGAAGGCATTATATAATTCGGTAGAAGCAGCTGCCGTTGTTCCCGAGGATTTTGAAGTTCCTTTCGGAAAGGCACGTGTTCGCCGTGAAGGAACAGATTTGAGTATTATAACTTATGGTAATACTACTCATTTTTGTCTACATGCGGCTGAACGGCTGGAAAAAGAAGGAGGATGGAAAGTTGAAGTCATCGATATCCGTTCGTTGATGCCATTAGATAAAGAGGCGATTTTTGAATCAGTGAAGAAGACTAGCAAGGCATTGGTTGTTCACGAAGATAAAGTGTTTTCAGGCTTTGGGGCAGAGCTGGCAGCCATGATTGGTTCGGAAATGTTCCGGTATTTGGATGGTCCGGTACAACGTGTCGGTTCTACTTTCACTCCGGTTGGCTTTAATCCTATTCTGGAGAAAGAAATTTTGCCGGATGAAGCGAAAATATATGAAGCTGCCAAAAAGGTGCTGGAATATTAATCGAATAAAATGGAGGTATAGTTTATGAAAAAGATTGGTTTGTTTTATGCCACCAAAGCTGATAAGACTACTTGGGTGGCAGAGAAGATTCAGAAAGAATTTGGAAAAGATAAGCTAGAGGTTGTTGCTATAGAACAGGCGTGGCAGAATGATTTTACAGCATATGATTGTTTTATAGTAGGCGCTTCTACCTGGTTTGATGGGGAACTCCCAACCTATTGGGATGAACTCTTGCCGGAACTTAGGACGCTGAATCTAAAAGGGAAAAAAGTTGCCATCTTCGGATTGGGTGATCAGATACGTTATCCCGAAAACTTTGCAGATGGCATCGGACTGCTTGCCGAGGTATTTGAAGGAGATGGGGCCACATTGGTCGGTTTTACTTCTTCCGAAGGATATACTTTTGAACGTTCCCGGGCACTGCGCGGAGATCGGTGGTGTGGCTTGGTGGTAGATCTGGATAATCAGTCTGAGCAGGCGGAAAAGAGAATCAGGGAATGGTGTGAACAGGTAAAGAAGGAATTTGAATGATGTTGCCTGTGCTATGTGATTGAAAAAATAATAAGATAGCTGCGGTGATATCGCTATACTCCTTTTTTAGTATTGAGGGACATATTGCAAGAGATGCTGATCTCGTGCAGTATCAGATGAACATCTCTTGTGTGACAAGATGGGTATGTGGTACTGTACAAAATCAGCATCTCCTGTATTTTATAGTCTGAGACTGATAAAAATGTCTTAAAGATAAATTGCAAATAGCTAACCTTTGCAGACGAACTTAACCTCTGCCCAGCGATTTTTCTCCTTATAATGGACGAAAACCAGCCCATTTTTTTCTGCCTCTTCTCGGATAGCATGAATATCATCTATGTAGAACCCACTCATATAGAGTTCGGACCCCGGATGCATACAGGCAATGTAGTGTCTCATGTCGTTCAGCAGAATGTTCCGGTTAATGTTAGCGATAATCACATCAAAAGGACCTTTACCGACAAGTGATGAAGCATCTCCTTGCGAAACTGCAATTTCGTTTACACCGTTCAGTTCGATGTTTTCAATAGAGTTGCGTACACACCATTCATCAATATCGATGGCAGTACAGGGACGGGCACCTCTCATGCGTGCAAGTATGGCAAGGATCGAAGTTCCGCAACCCATGTCCAGCAGGGATTTGTCTTTTAGTTCGCTGTCCAGCAACTCTTCGATGATGAGGCTTGTCGTTTCATGATGTCCTGTGCCGAAAGCCATTTGCGGGTTTATTACAATATCATATTCTGCTTTCGGAACATCATGGTGGAATGTACTGTGAATTACACACCGGTCTCCGATAACAATCGGTTGGAAGAAATTCTTTTCCCATTCTTCATTCCAGTCCTTGTCTTCTGCCTCAGTGTAAGTATAGGTGATTTCTGTATCGGGCAGTGGAAAGTCTGCGATAGCATTTTTAATACTTGTTTCGTCACACAAGGATTGTTGAATATATGCGGTAAGTCCGCCTTCACATTCCATAAAACTCTCAAATCCGGCTTCACCAAGGACGGCTGCCAATACATCGTTCACCGTTTCGGTGCAGGGATGTGTACGGAATACAAATTCAAAGTATTTCATAATCTTTCTTTATTCTGAATAATGTGCAAAGATACTCAAAAAACGAATTATTAGCTAAGTAATTGTGTTAAGTATATGCTGCTATTGTTTTTTTGTATCTTTGTGTGAACGGTCGATAGGCAGAACCTGTTTGATAAAGAAACATGAACAAAAGAACATTCGTATTATTATTGGGCTTGGCTACGTATTTATTTACGGGTTTAGGGAATGCTGTCAATGCCCAATCCATTCATAAACTACCTCATTTATTATCTCTCTCAAATCGTAATCTGATTTATTCCACTACTTCCGTATGGAAAGATTCTATCTTGGCATTATGTGCGGAGGTAGAACAGGAAGCTTGGGAGTCAGAAGATTGGAATACTGCATTCCTGGCGGCACAGATAAAAGTCAATGCTACCTGTCTGAAAGGAGGAACAGGCGAGGCGATTGTTCAGGCGCAGGAGATGTATGAAAAGGCTAAACTGTTAAATTCATCACGGGGAAGAGCCTTGTCATTGCAGGCTATTGGGGATACTTATATGCATACAGGGCTTTATGCATTGGCAGTTGAGACGTTTCTGTCAGCCGAAGCAGAATTACAAAATAATAATGATGCCTTTATAAAGCTTCGCTTAGTTATTCAGCAGATTTATGCTTATTTGAAAATGAATGAGGTGGAGAAGGCAATGGAGTATCTGGATATAGCCGAGAGGCTTCTCCCTCAAAATTTAATAGGGAAAGAAGACTTTGAATTCTATATCCAGTCGTATCGCACACTAGGATATATTCAGGTTGGAAATAAAGAATTGGTTGAGAAATATTGGGAAAAGGCGACGAACTTGCAAAGAACAAATGAGTACTTGTCCGAATTATCACTGGATTTATATATCAGCTATTATCTTTTTCAGAAAAACTATACGAAGGCAGTTACTTTATATGATTCCCTGATTGTAGCTACAAAAGAAAGAGGGAATCTATATGAATATAAGAATGCTTTGCAGTCGAAAGGAGCTTTGTTGCATATTTTAGAAGACTTGCAACAGGCCGCTGTGCTTTATCATGAGGTGAAGGAGTTGAATCGCTCTTTAGAAACGGAACGTTTTGCAGAAGCTTTGGATTCCATACGTTCAACGTATATAGCCGATCGTATGAAATTGGAGAATGCGGAGGTATATGACGGGCTGTTGGCACGGATCATATGTTATACTCTCATTGTGCTTGTTATCATCGGAATATTAATTGTAGTGATTAAAAGAAATAATAAGGAATTAGACAAGTCACGCGTAAGATTGTCTGAAGCAAATGAGAGAGCTAAGCGGTCTATTTTATCTAAAAGTATGTTCCTCTCAAACATGACGCATGAAATCCGGACACCGTTGAATGCTATTGTCGGGTTTTCGGAAGTTCTTTCGTCTATGGGAGATGCAATTGATGATGAGACAAGGCAAATGTGTGGAGATAGTATCAGGCAAAATGCACAATTATTGCATAAACTAATCAATGATGTGATGGAATTGTCCGAACAAGAGGAGAACAATATGTCATTTAACTTAGAACGGCACGAAGTTGTAGCCTTATGTCAAAGAACCATAGAAACGATTGAAAAAGTAAAGCGGACTTCAGCAGAAATTGTATTTCATACATCGTTGAATGAATTGGTTTTAAAAACAGATAGTACCCGTTTGCAGCAAGTTCTGATTAATCTGTTGATTAATGCTACGAAATTTACTCCGAAGGGACCATTGCCCTTTTGCTTGATATCGATACCGAAAAGCAAGAGGCTGTCTTTACTGTGGAGGATACGGGGTGTGGTATTCCTTTGGATAAGCAGCCTGCTATCTTTTCTCGTTTTGAAAAGTTACATGAGGGAATTCAGGGTAGTGGAATCGGACTTTCTCTTTGTCGGTTTATTGTGGAACACCTGAAAGGGAAAATCTGGATTGATCCGAAATATACCTCCGGTGCAAGATTTGTATTTACACATCCGTTAGAAAATGATAGCCATGAGAATGAATAAAATAATATTATTGTTATCTTGGATGTTCCTTGGGGGGGTGGCGTATGTATACGCAGGTGATAGCAGTGCGAAAGAAATATTGATGCAAAAGTTGGAATCAACGGGACATGATACTTTACGATTGAAAACGTTATGCGAACTGGTTGATGTTTGCAAACCGGAACCAATCGTTAGAAAACAATATGTTGACGAACTATTGAAAGAAGCCGAGTCTCAAAAGGATAATCTTTATAAATGTCGTGCCTACCTATATCATATTTATATATGCTTCAATGAGAATAATCGGGAAGAACTTCGAAAGTGGCTTGATTTATTGGTGCCTTTAGCTAAGAAAGAAAAGTATTACGATTTAGTCTTTTTGGGAGAACAATGTGACATTGATTTATTAGTATTGAATGAGAGTTTTGAAGAGCTTGAAGACCGAGCTACGGATATGTTGCACGAAGCTCAGGCATTGAAGAATAATAAAGGCATTGTATTGGCATACCAAAGTATAGCATGAGCTTATCGTGTGACCGGTAGAGTGAAACAAGCTGGTGATATGCTGGAAAAGGCTTATGCTCAATCTCTGGAATTTAATGATTATACAATATCTGCTGATATAAATAATAGCCTGATAATGGTATATAAACTGCTTAAAGATTATCCCGGTCTGTTGAAATGCATACAGGAACGGGAGAGAATCATTCAGAATGAGATTCGCAGGCAACCGGATATGGAGCAAATGTTGCATCTTGATTTTTTTTATTTATATGTATCTTATGCCGAATATTATTTTGCAATGGGAGATTTGCCAAATGCAAAGAAGTATATTCAGTTGACCGATAAATATTATTCTGACAGATATTTTGTTAATAAATTGAGATACTACGAGATAAATAAAGCCTATTATGCGGCAACGGAGCAATGGGATGAGGCGATAGCCTGTGTGGATTCTCTTATTATCGGTTATCGAAAAGTTGACTATTCTTATTATAATAATGCATTACTCGATAAAGCTGATATTTTTCTGGATATGGAAGATTACGAACGTGCCTTGCCGCTGTATGAAAAGGCATTAAAGGCTAATGATTCAATTTCTGTTTCGATATACAACAAGCAGGTCAATTTTATTCGGAATACCCATGCTACAGAGAAAATCCAGTTGCAGACTTTACGTTTCCGTTATTATATAAGCATGTCCGTATTAATTTTGATGGCGGTGATCATTATTGTTTTATTAATTTTTTCCATTCTTAAATATCGTATCAACAGAGAACTGCGCAAGTCAGAAAGAAAAATGCGACGAATAGCCCAGGAAGTAGAAAAGGTAAATAAGGTAAAGGAATCATTTATTTCTAATATGAATAATGCGATACGGGAACCGTTGACGGAAGTTGTGGACTGCTCTCTGGCATTGGCTTCTGATAAAGAATTCACTGATGAGCAGAAGAACCGCGCCGCAGGTGTTATATCTAAAACGGCTACAGAATTATCTCAATTAATAAATGATATACTCGATCTATCCCGTTTAGAAGCAGGTATGATGAAGTTTCAGACAGCGGAGTTGTATTTTAATACTTATCTGGAAGAAGCTATCGGGACGGCTTCTGTTAATAAAGAGTTACAGATAAATAATAAATTGGAACAAGGTGTTAATTACTTGATTCGTTATGATGGAAACTGGTTGTTCAGACTTATGAAGACAGTGTTTATTCCAGTTGATGAGGTACCACGTGAGCCATTGAGAATTCTGATAGAAACGAATATGGTTAAGAATGAGATTATGGTTACTGTATATAATTCTATTTTTATCACCACTTCTCCTGTACAGAACATTGTGATTCAAAGTGAAATGAATCGTATGCTTGTGGAGCATTTCGGAGGAGCCTGGATTGTAAATGAGGAATATGTACAGTTTACTATTCCATTTGTTTGATAGACTGATTGCGGCAGTCTTGATATAACAAAATAATCTTTCCCCTTCATAAAAGTCGTGAAAATAGGGATTTCCCTATAATCGTTTGGGGAAAATCTCCCCTAAGTGGTAAATCTCTTCCTTATCTTTGTAATGTGAATAAGTTTAAGTAATTACATAAACCGAGATGATATGAAAAAGATTGTTTATTTCTTGCTAATTGCTTTATGCCTCCCTATAGGCTTGATGGCACAAAGCGTTGATGACGACCTTTATTTCGTACCTTCTAAAGACAAGCAGGAGAAGAAAGAAACGACTCCAGTGAAGAAGGAACCGAAAAAGCAAGTCACGACCAACATCTATACATCACCGGGCACTACTGTTGTTGTTCAGGCCCGTAAGGGAAACACACGGGATGTAGATGAATATAACCGTCGTTATGATGCAAAGGATAATGAATTCGTATTGGATAACGATACCTTATACATAAAAGAGAAAGATCAGCCGGATTTGGATGGAGAATGGGTAACTGGTGAATTCAATGGTACACAGGATGACTATGAATATGCCGAACGCATAATCCGTTTCCGTAATTCGCGTTTTGCTATCAGCATTAGCAGTCCTCTATATTGGGATGTAGTTTACGGACCTAATTCATGGGACTGGAATGTATATACTGATGGCATGTATGCTTATGCTTTCCCGACATTCAGTAATCCTCTTTGGTGGGATTGGCGTTACAACTCTTACGGTTGGGGATGGAACTATGGTTGGGGATGGAATCGTCCTTACTATGGCTGGGGATATTACCCGGGTTCATGGGGCGGCTGGTATGGTGGCTACTGGGGTGGCTACTGGGGTGGCTTCTATGGCGGCGGTGGCTATTGGGGACATCATCACCACTGGGGTGGTGGTCCTAGCTGGGGCTGGGGCGGTGGAGGCGGCAGCCATTGGGCTGGCAACTCATATACAAATCGTCGTTCTTATGCTCCTAACAGATCAATCTCTACCTCTCGTCGTTCAGATTATAACCGTTCACAGACTCGTAGAGCAACAAGTGTAACTTCGGGCAATCGTACCAGTACGACAGGACGGGTAGTTTCAAGAAGAGAGTCTGCCGTACGTTCAGGAGTAAGTACTCGCTCAGACGCATCTTCTTCAAGAAGGAGTACCTATACACGCCCAAGTAGTACTCGGAGTAGTTCTACCTATAATAGTACACGAGGAAGTAGCAGTACACGTAGTTCGTCTACATATTCTCCTTCTTCTTCATCGAGAAGAACTAGTTCTTCTACTTATAATAGAGGAAGTTCTACATCACCTTCACGTACTTATTCAGGAGGAAGCAGTACACGTAGTAGTTCTTCATCTACTCGTAGCTATACTCCTAGCAGTAGTAGCAGTTCTCGCTCAAGTGGTAGCTATTCATCAGGAAGTTCTTCTTCCCGTTCCAGTGGCGGTAGCTATTCTTCTGGTGGTAGTTCATCTCGTTCTAGTAGTGGAAGTAGTGGCGGTGGCGGGTCTTCCAGCAGAAGTAGCAGACGATAAAGTTGAGTAATATTCAAATGAATAATTTAAGATTATGAAAAAGATAATAACATTAGCATGTGCTCTATCTTGTATAATAGGTGCTAGTGCGCAATCTATATATGATGCTGCAAAGTTAGCTGAAAAGGATTTGAATGGTACTGCCCGTTTCGTAGGAATGGGCGGAGCAATGGGAGCCTTAGGAGGTGACATTACTACAATGGGGACAAATCCTGCCGGTATTGGTATATATAGAAGTAACGATGTGATGACTTCATTTAGTTTCTCTGCTTATGGTGCAGAAAGTAAATATGACAGAGAAACTTTTAATAATGATAAGAATCGGTGGTCGTTTGATAACATTGGCTTTGTTTTCTCTACCAAAGTTGGTAATGAAACTCCATTGCGTTATGTGAATTTTGGTTTCAATTACAAACGTTCGAAGTCATTGTATAAGAATATGTCAATGGCTGGATTTATGGGCGTATATGGTGATAGACCTGTATCACAGGCTAACTACATGGCGCAACAGGCTACTGACGCTGCAAAGTATGTTTGGGATTCATATAGAGAACCTCTGGACTATAGTAACAGAAATATCTATAGTGATAATGAAGCGGGATGGCTAGGAGCAATAGGATTTCAAGGTGGAATGATAGAGAAGGATAGTAAAGATGAAAATTTATATCATCCGTTAAATTATGGAGAACCTTATTCAGTTTTCAATTCTAGAGAACAAGGCGGAGTTGGAGAATATGATTTTAATATTGCTTTTAATATTAGTGATCGTGTTTATTTAGGTGTGACTGTCGGAGCCTATGACGTTAATTATAAAAAGTACTCAGGCTATGATGAATCGTATGATAATGATGAAGGTTATTTACTGGATAGCTATAGCAAGATCAAAGGATCGGGATTTGATATAAAGCTGGGAGCGATCATTCGTCCCTTTGAGAATTCTTCTTTCCGAGTTGGTTTTGCCGTACATACACCGACTTTTTATAAGTTGACTTATGCAACAAGTGCTCGTATGACTACTGATTACAAAGCGTCAACAGGTGATTGGGATCGTATAATCGTAGATACTTATGATTATGTAGGCGATATGGAACGGGATTACCGCTTGAATACTCCATGGACATTTAATGTAAATATGGGATATACAGTTGGAAATTCTTTAGCTTTGGGTGCAGAATATGAATATGAAGATTATTCTACAATGAAGTTTAAGTATCCCGGTAATGAAGGAGGAGGAGATATGGAATTTGAGACAGCTGAAGCTAAGAACTGTCTGAAAGGTACACATACATTCCGTTTAGGAGCCGAATATAAAGTAATTCCTCAATTTGCATTCCGTTTAGGATATAACTATACGTCATCAGCTTTTAAAGATGAGGCTGTGAAATATCTTCCTTCCAATTCTATTATGACTGATACTGATTTCTCTAATAAAATGTCACAGAATGTATTTACATTGGGTATAGGGTATAGGGGAAGTATATTTTATGCGGATTTAGCATATAAGTTTTCTGCATATAAAGAAGACTTCTATCCTTTCTTTAATGAATTTCAGGATGCTAAGTCTGGCGAATGGGCTTTAGTAACGCCACAGGCAACCAAAGTAACCAATACACGTAGTCAAGTACTGATGACTTTAGGTTTCCGCTTTTAATTAGAAACTGTTTTCAATTTCAATAATAACTTTTGTGTGTTAGAGTCCCTGGAATGCTGAGTGTCTACAGCGGTTCCAGGGATTTCTTTTTTTATTTTTTATTTGCTGACAAAACAGATTGTCGATGTTTCGTATATCGTAATATTCTCAGTGGATATAATTATTCTTTTTGTTTAAAGAAAAAAAACTACTTATTTTCTTGTTATTTAAAATAATTTCATATTTTTGTATTTGTAGTCAGAACCAAACTATGAAATATTGACGTCCTCTCTACACACAAACTTATTTTTATTAACCTTAAAAGAGCAGTATTATGTTTAAACCACTCAGATCAGTAAGTGTGCTGTTGCTCTTGTGTGCCATGCCGGCAGCAATTTCCTATGCAGCCTCTGACAATGGAGCAACAAGTGTGAATGTCACACAGCAAAACGGTACGTGTAAAGGTGTAGTAAAAGACAAAACAGGTGAAGCGGTTATCGGAGCTTCAGTTGTAGTCAAAGGTACTACAAATGGTGTAATTACCGATCTTGACGGTAATTTTGTTCTATCCAATGTTCCTGATGGGGCAGTTATTCAAATCTCTTATGTAGGTTATAGCCCCCAAGAAGTTAAATATACGGGCAAACCTTTAGACATTATCTTACAGGAAGATACGCAGACACTCGATGAAGTTGTAGTAACAGCTTTGGGTATTAAACGTCAGAAAAGGTCTCTCGGTTATTCTACTACGACAGTAGGAGGAAAAGACTTCACCGAAGCCCGTACTACTAACATTGGTAATGCCCTTTCCGGTAAGATTGCCGGTGTTTCCGTTTCCGGAAATGCAACCGGTCCGGGTGGTAGTAGCCGTGTCGTTATTCGTGGTAATGCTTCATTGACAGGAAACAACCAGCCACTCTATGTTATTGATGGCGTTCCGTTTGATAATACCAATATCGGTAGTGCCGGTCAGTGGGGCGGTAAAGATATGGGTGACGGTTTGTCAAGCATCAATCCGGATGATATTGCTGATATTCAGGTGCTGAAAGGTGCTGCTGCATCTGCGCTTTATGGATATCGCGGTGGTAACGGTGCTATCTTGATTACCACTAAATCGGGTCAGAAAGGGAAACCGGTTTCTGTTGAATTCAATAATAACCTGGCTTTTGATGTGATTTATGATTACCGTGATTTCCAGGATACCTACGGGCAAGGAACGCAGGGCAATCGCCCGCTTTCTGCGGATGTGGCAAAATCAACTGAAACATCCAGCTGGGGTGAAATAATGGATGGAGGAAAGGCTGTAAACTTCTTGGGCAAGGAATATGCTTATTCTCCTGTTGATAACTGGAAGAACTTTTATCGTACAGGGATTAACAATACGACAACCTTGGCTGTGAGCGGTGCTTCCGATAAGATATCCTATCGTTTTGGTGTTTCCAATATGGCGGTAAAGGGTATACTTCCTAATTCCAGTATCAGTCAGCAAGGTATCAATATGAATACGACTTATGACATTTCCTCGAAAGTTCATTTGATGGTGAATGCTAATTATGTATTTGACAAGAATAAAGGTCGTTCAAATTTGTCTGATGGTAACAGTAATACAAATGCCGCACTTCTTTATCATGCTAATTCTTTTGATATCCGTTGGTTGGAACGCGAAAATCCGGATTGTGACTGGGGTACCGGTGCTGACGGTAAAGAACTGTTAGGTGGTACAAACGGTTATTTCAATAACCCGTATTGGTTGCAGTATAGAGTTACCAATGAAACAAACCGTAATCGTCTGACTGGTGGTATGACTTTGAAGTATGATATCTTTGATTGGTTATACATCCAGGGTGCCGTAACACGTGACGGTTATAATCTGGAATATTCTGAAGTGAAGCCAATCGGTTCTGCTTCTCCGGAAGACCCGCGTGGTTATATAAAGGAATATACTCAGAACTTCTCTGAAATGAACCTGAACTATTTGATCGGATTCAATAAGACATTTGGCGACTGGAGTGTCGGTGCTACTTTTGGTGGAAACCGTCAGAGGAACATTACAAAGAAATATGGTCTGGACGATAAGGCATCTTCCTTCTTTGTTCCAGATTTCTATTCAAGCAGTAACACAGCGAAGCATCTGTACAAGAAGGAATATACAGAATACCGGGTAAATTCAATTTATGGTACCGCAGATCTTGGTTACAAGAATCAGGTTTTCTTGAACTTAACAGGACGTAATGACTGGTTCTCCACTCTGGACCCGGATAATAATCATTATTTCTATCCTTCTATTGGTATGTCATGGGTATTTAGCGATACATTCAAGACTCCCGACTGGTTTACTTTCGGAAAGATTCGGGCATCTTATGCTGCTGCATCTAACGGAACAAAAGCATATCAGAACCTTCTTACCTATAAAGTAGATAACTACCAGTCTAACGGACAGCCTGTGGTGACGATCAATAACTCTACCGTACCCAATAAAGGCTTGAAACCTGTTCAAATCTCCGAATGGGAAATTGGTTTGAATCTTTCTTTCCTGGACAACCGTTTATCATTGGATGCTGCTTATTATAAGAAGACAACCAAAGATGATATCGTACAGGTGACCACCAGTGGTGCTTCCGGATTTGAATCAGCGATTCAGAACGTTGGAGAAATCAGAAATAGTGGTGTGGAAGTGATGGTGAATGCTGTTCCTATTCATACGAAAGACTTCAACTGGAATTCTACATTCAATATAGCTTATAACAGCAGTGATGTAAAATACTTGGGAAAAGACGGAACGGGAGAAAACATAAAGAGACTGACACTTGATGGAGCTACCTCACGTTTAGGAAATGTTTCTGTTCAGAATATATTGGGACATCCTTATGGTGAATTAGTAGGTTATGAGTACAAGCGTACTCCGGACGGTCAAGTTATTTTTGAAAACGGTCTTCCCGTACATTCTGATGAAGTTCAGGTATTAGGAAACGGTGTTTATAAAGTAACCGGTGGATGGCGCAATGAATTTACTTACAAGAATATAACTCTTGCTTTCTTGATTGACTTCAAGGCAGGTGCTAAATTATTCTCCGGAACTAATTTGTCTCTCTATAGCAATGGTTTGCATAAGAATACTTTGCAGGGACGTGGCGCTGACGGTAAGGGAACAATGGTAGGCGATGGTGTAATGTCTGACGGTAAAGGCGGATATGTGAAGAATACTGTAGCTGTTTCTGCACAAGACTATTGGCAGGCTATTACCAATCAGAATATTGCTGAAGAGTTTGTTTATAATGCAAGTTTCATAAAACTGCGTGAACTTTCAATCGGATATACTTTGCCGCAGGCATGGTTGAATAAGCAGACACTTATAAAAGGTGTGACTCTTTCTTTAGTAGGTCGTAACCTTTGGACTATTTTGAAGCATACAGATAATATTGATCCGGAATCTGCTTATAATAACGGTAATGCTCAAGGTTTGGAATTGAACGGATATCCGGCTACGAGAAATGTGGGATTCAATGTAAATGTTAAGTTCTAACATCTTAAATACTGTAACAATGAAAAAGTTTACCTTATATATTTTGACAGCTTTCAGTCTGATGGGATTGACGACGAGCTGTAATGATTTTGGGGATGTGAATAATGACCCTATGAACCTGAATCCCGGAGTAGTGGATTATAAGATGGAGTTTACTCAAGTACAGGCGCAGATATGTGGTTCCGACTGGGATGTGTGGCGTAATGGCTGTATCTACACAGCCAATATGATACAGCATACAGCTACGGTGGACTGGGTGTATGGATCTTTTTATACATGGAGTGATCAGTATAGTGGTGCTTATTGGACAGGATTCTATTCCGGTGGTCGTGCGGCTATTCGTAATATAATAGATGTGATGAATAATTGGGAAGGAAATCCCGCTTATGAAAATGAGTATCAGATGTGCCGTATTATGAAAGCATATATGTTCCAGAATATGACCGATCTTTACGGTGATGTTCCTTATTCTGAAGCAGGTCAGGGATATTCTACAAATCCGATTCCGTATCCTAAATATGACACGCAAGAATCAATCTATAATGATTTGCTGAAAGAACTTGATGAGGCACAAGCCGCATTGAGCACCTCTGCCAGTAATACAATAGGAGCTGCGGACGTTATCTACGGAGGTGATGCTACAAAGTGGAAGAAGTTTGCGAACTCACTGATGCTTCGGGTAGCAATGCGTTTGACCAAAGTTGCCCCTGATAAAGCGAAGACATGGGTGGCTAAAGCAGTAGCGAATGGTTTGTTTGTAAGTAACGATGATAATGCAATTGTCAGACATGCCAATGGTTCGCCGAGTGATGACTCTGCAGAACCTTATGGAAAAGTATTTTCCAGTCTGGATACTCAGGCATTTTTTATCAGTGAAACTTTTATAGAAATATTGAAAGACGATCCTCGCCTTCCTTTGATTGCTACGGTTTGTACTAAAGACCCGAAGCCAGGATGGGGTGATGCTGATTTTGATTTGGGAGATAATGCTTCTGATAAACAGAAAGGTATGCCGGTTGGATATGATTCAAAAGGAGGAGACTGGGATATCAGTAAAGCTCCTGGCTATCCGGGTGATGATTGGAGAAAAACTTATTCTGTTCCTAATCGCACAGTATATGCACGTCCGGATTCACCATCTATGCTTGTCACTCATGCCGGCAATCTGTTGTTATTGGCAGATGCGGTGAAACGTGGATTATATACAGGAGATGCAGAAAACCTTTATAAAGAGGGGGTGACTGCCGCCATGAAGCAATTCTCTTATTATGAAAAAGCCACTACTACAATTACGGATGCTGAGATAGCCGCCTATCTGGATGCTAATCCATTGAACGCTGATACGGAGAAGGCTTTGGAACAGATTAATACGGAATATTATATCCACACATTCTGTAATGAGTATGAAGCCTTTGCAAACTGGCGTCGTACCGGATATCCTAAGCTGACTCCGTCCCAAAATGCAGCCAGCTATCCTAATAATGTGACAAATGGAGAGATTCCTCGTCGTTTCATTTATCCGACAAGTGAAATAACAGCTAACCCTGTTAATTACAACGATGCCGTAAAGAGACTTAGCGGAGGGGATAAGATGACATCACGCGTATGGTGGGATAAACAATAAAATGTAATATATAAGCCAGCCGGTTCGCCTTGAACTAGCTGGCTTATTGTATAGTTTTTAGGTATAAACAAGAAAACGGGATTCGTGATGAGTCCCGTTCTTTTATGAATATAATCAGAAAGATTTCATTAATGTTATCTGTACAATGGAACATTACCATCGATAATACCGCCCCCGATTCTTCTTGACAGTCTGACAGAAAGTGTACTTCCTGCTTTTAAATCCAAATCTTCTACCGCACTGATTTTCTGAACTACTCCTCCGATAGTGATAGTACCGATTTCTTCTCCGGCATTGATCTTTTGCGGAAGCACATTGGTAACAGCACCTTCGGATACTTTCTTTACTTCGATATTCTCTGATAAAGCATTCTCGTTGACTTCAATAATACCGTTCAATAAATCCTGTGTACCTTCGTTCTTCAGGCTAAGTTCGACTTTAGCTTCCCCTTCATACGGATTATCATTTTCATCCAGTATAATAACCGGTACGGTCATTCGTTTGAATTTTAGGGATACATTCCGACTACCCGGAACGGCTTCTGCTGTTCCGAACAAATGTTCTTGTCCTCCTTTTAACAGGCGTTTGTTGCCACTTGATCTGGTAGCGGCTCCATCCGTCAGTGCAGGATAATGGGCGTAGAATGTAACTGTGCTTGTTGTAGCACTTATTTCACTCCAAGTACGGCTATCTTGGCCGACAATGAATGGGGTATAGTTCTGACCGGAAGCAGCCATAGAGATAACTTCTCCTGTGGTGATGCTGTTTTTGGCAGGAAACAGATCACTGCTGGTGCGGGTAAGCGGGTCAGAAAGAGCGTCGTCGATAGAGATTGAGAAGTTGGTTGCTTCTTTACTTGTTTCTTGCAGTTCATCCTGTTGCTGGCAACTGAACAAACATCCTGCGGCTAAAAGAACTAAAAAGTTTTTTCTTTTCATTTTACTAAGTATTAGTGAGTTTAAGTGAGATTTGGTGCTAATATTCTACTTTGTCTTCTTTAGACATCCAGGCTTCGAAGGCAGTAATGGCTTCGTTATGCAGCAGCACTTCGGAGGGAAGTTTTCTGTCGGCAGGCTTTAGAGCCAGTTCATCATAAATAAAGGAATCGTCGAAACCGATGTTCTTTGCATCCGTCTTATTATTACCATAATACATTTTGTCCAGTCTTGCCCAGTAAATGGCACCCAGACACATGGGGCAAGGTTCGCATGAAGTATAGATTTCGTATCCGCTGAGGTTGAATGTCCCCAATTTGGCGGCTGCGGCACGTATGGCACTTACCTCGGCATGAGCGGTGGGGTCACACGAAGAGGTTACTCTGTTGACTCCTGTAGCTATAATTTCCCCTTCTTTGGTTGCAATGACGGCTCCGAACGGGCCTCCACCATTAGCAACGTTTTCTTTGGAAAGCTCGATTGCTTTCCTCATTAGTTCTTCTTTGGTCATAGTTATAAAAAATAATATCGTTAGTTTTGCTTTTATTGCTACCTTTCGCAAATATAAAGAAAACTAACGATAGAATATAGTGATTAAATTATTTTAAGAAACAAACAAGGGCAGGCTTCTTCTTAAAGCTTCCCTAATATTTTGTCCATTACCCAGTTAGTCAAGGTAGCACTTTCTCCGTTGCAGGAACAAACGGACTTACCCAGCAGATGATCTACTACTGCCTGTATAAGTGGCTGTTGTACATGTTCGGGATTGCCGATGCAAATTTCTTCACGTCCTCGTTCGGTGTGCAGACCGATCGGTTCGTAAGTAAACACAGAGAAGCAGATCATTCCTTTATCTCCGATGATTTCGATACGGTCCTCACGGGCAGAATCATGGGCAACAAAGCACCAGGAGCCGCTGCCAACCAATCCGTTATCAAACTGAAAGCAAGCGCTCAGTGTATCTTCGGCGGGGTAAAGCCCTCCGCGGTTGCTTTTATATCCGCTGGCTTCGAGGATGCAGCCGAACATGTCTTGCAGCAAATCAATCTGGTGCGGGGCAAGATCATAAAAGTAACCGCCTCCTGCAATATCAGCCTGTACGCGCCAGGGGAGGTTTTCACGGTTGTAATCCAAATCACGTGGCGGCTGGGCAAAACGGACTTGTACGTTGATGACATTACCGATAGAGCCATTCTCCACCATTTCTTTCACTTTCTGGAAGTAGGGAAGATAGCGGCGGTAATAGGCTACGAAGCAGGGAACCCCTGTTTCCTGAGAAATACGGTTGATGCGTGTACACTCCTCATAAGTGACAGCCATTGGTTTTTCAATATAGGCAGGTTTTCCTGCTTTCATTGCCATAATGGCGTAGGTAGCGTGTGAAGAAGGAGGAGTAGCGATATAAATGGCGTTTACTTCCGGATCGTCAATCAGTTCCTGGGCGTCATCATACCATTTCTTGATTCCTCTTTCTTTCGCATAAGCCTTTGCTTTGGCGCCGTCGCGGCTCATTACAGCTACTACTTCAGAATGTTCTACCTTTTGAAAGGCGGGGCCACTTTTGGTTTTGGTTACTTCTCCGCAACCGATGAAGCCCCATTTAATCATCTTTTCATTCATAATATACCTATTGTGCTTGTTTTAACAACTCCCAAAGATAAAGCTATTTTTTATGAAGAACAACTTTATTGATTGTTAACTGTCAGAAATAGGTAAGGGGATGAGTTTTACTTTACCAGTACCAGCATACTCCGAAAGAGAAGGGATAAAGTTCGGGACCTTTGTTCTTCTCAAAAAGCCCGTATGTAGAGTAACGCATATATACACCCAGATCTGCATAACCGGCTTGCGCAAGTAAATTGATACCCAATGGACGTCCGTTCAGTCCCTTGTCAATCGTCTTCTTTGACCCGTTAACTTTTGCTTTCGATCTGAATCCGTGACGGATTTCAGCTTCGGGACCTACAGCAAAGAACAGAGGGCCTTTGCCATTGAGCCGGGTTTGCCACTCGATAGAGAGCGGAATACGGAAGTAGAAATAACGCAGACGACTTTTACTGTACTCTGTAGGTTCTTCTGCCTCTTCCCCGGAATAGATTTCGGTCACTCCGTCTATTTCACGGAATGCATAATTGCCATCCAGACGCATACTGCGGTATCCCCATCCCAATCCGATGGTAATTCCCCAGTTATAGGTAGGCGCAAAGGCGTGCGAACCGGTAAACAGATTACCGCCTATTTCCCACGAATGGCTGGAATTGAGATCGGCACCACTCGACGGATTGAATGAGAGAAAGTCATTGGACAGTCGGGTGTAGCCGATATAGAATCCGCCGGCATGAGGTTCAAATCTGTTTTTCTTGTTGTTCTTTTTGGAGAAGGGGAGGGCGCTCAGTACGGTGCGGCTTTCCGTACTCTGTCCGTTCAGGTAGACTCCTTCGAAGATTTGCGCGTTCGTTATCGTATCTCCGCCGGATGCGCGTTCGTAGAGTTTCACTTTGATCTTGTCACCTTGTTCCTTGATAACGATCTTTCGTCCGTTGACGTAAAGTGTTGTATCCTGCGGAGTGCTTTCATTTTGTGCCATGCCGCTCATTGGAGCCATCATGAGCCATAGTAATAATAGTTTTTTCATATTTGTATTTCTTAATCTGTTTTTATTCTTTCTTCATGAATAGCATGGTAATCAGGTCGTCGGCATCCAGTTCCCCTTCGATATAGATCAGGGTAGCCGAATCTTTCTTTCCGGTTTTGAAGAGGATAAACCGGTTCACATCCTCCTTAAGTTGGGGAAGCTGGTAATAACCGGATTTGATTTGCCCGTTGGAAACAACTTCTTTCACTTTCTTCGCTTTCTTCTTATCGGCTTCCAGGCAACGGAGAATAGTGGGAAGTGCATTGTTGACATCCTTGAAAACCAGACTTTTATAGAGAGTCATCTGGTAAGTTTCCAGCATTTCATTGGATAGCTCTACCATAGTCACCCCTTTTTGCTTTCCGTACTTCTGAAAGACGGTGGCAATCTGTAGTCCCTGTTGGGCGGCTGCATGGGCAGCGAATGTAAGTAACAGGGCGATTAGTGTGGTACGAATGATTTTATTCATCATAATTATATGCTGTTTTTATATTATTCATCAAATAAAGTAGCGAATATTTCTTCCTCGCTGAGGCTGACGTCACGGAAAGCGACCATCGCCTGTTCGCGGATCAAATGAACGTCCGTATATTCCTTGCCGTCAATGATCACATAGTTTGCCGGTGCAGGGGATATATGGCGGTAGATGCCCGATATGCCCAGTAATAACAGGAGGGCGGCAGCGGCAGCACCGAGGCTGTAAGTCAGATACTTTCTGACCGTTTTTGTCTTTTTCTCGAATATGGCAAGTTCAGGCATTTCGCCGGCATTACATTGACCGGAGACTTCCGTAAGTTCCTCCTGCTCTGCTTCGAAGAAGGCAAACATCGGGCGATATACCTCCAGGTGTTCCGGTACAAGGCCTTCGGCAAAGAAACGTCGTAGTCTGCGTTCTTCCTCGCAGGTGGTTTCTCCCTCGAAATATTTGTTGAGCAAGGTTTCTATATCTTTCATGCTTTGTTCCTCCTTTTTCGTTCTTGTATTGTTTGCAAATAGACTTCTCTTACTTTCTTGCGGGCTCTTGACAGATTGCTGCGAATGGCTTCTGCATTGCATCCGGTGATTTCGGCAATTTCTTCCGTTTCGTACTCTTCGATGTCTTTCATGCGGATGATTGTTCGTTGCAGCGTAGGCAAGGAGTCGATAATCTCCCGCATCAGTCTGAACTCATCTTTCTCTTCCAGCAATCGCTCCGGAGTAGCCGAAGGGGTGGGAGCCTGTACCCGGTCGAGTGATAAAGTGTCCGGTCGCTTGGCACGCCACAAGTCCATGCAAAGATGATGCGTCATGGTCATGGCTACAGCTTCGATGCTTCTGTACTCGTCCAGTTTCTGACGCAGATTCCATAGCTTCAGCATGACTTCCTGTACGGCATCTTCCGCATCCGAAGGATCATCAGTCATCCTCCGGGCATAGTTCAGTAGCTTATCTCGAAGGGGCACAACGGTTATTTTAAATTGTTTCAGTTCCATTTACACTGATAAGACGGTGCCAGATTAAAAACGTGACATCAAAAAGAGATTTTTTTCAAAAGTAGAGCAATTTTTTGTCAAGAGTAACTTTATTGATTGTTAACTCTTTGGGGGACAGAGCTTCTGTTTATAGAGAATAAAGCATACTACATTCAAATACGAAAGTCAAGTCCTCGGGGGGGATCTTCACTTATTTAGTATAGTATTTCCGGTAAATTTTTTGATACTCTTTTTCTTTCTGGAATTTGTCCAGCCATGTATTCAGGCTATCGAGCAATGCGGGTGATTGTTTGCTGACTGCCCATGAATAGAACTGGGTAAAGCTGATTGCAGTATTGATGTCCAGCTGTGGCAATGAATCAGTCACTGCGCGGGCTATGCTTTCGTCGCAGACCGCATAATCGATATCTCCGTGAGCAACTAACGAAATCAGTTGCTCTGAACCGTATTTTTCTATTTCCTTTATATAAATGGTATCTCCGATTTCATTACCCAGATTATGAATACGCAGAATAGAAGGTGAGCCTTTTACCACATGAAGTGTCTTCTTGGCAAGGTCTAATTGGCTCCGGATATAAAGTGAATCATTTTCTCCGTTCGCTTTTCGCTGTACCAATACCTGCTTGTTGAGTATAATGGGAGAGGTGAGGAGCAGTGAATCCTTCAGCTCACTGGTTGCCAGTATTCCGTAAGCTATCACGTCGTAACGTCCGTCGCTCAATCCTTCCAGCCGTTCGTCGAAACTCATGACAGGAGTGATTTCAGTTTTCAGTCCCTTATCACGTGCGAACGCTTCTATCAGTTCATAGTGGAATCCGGACACAGTATCACTGTCTACATAGAAACTGATTGAATTATATTCGGTAGCTACACGTAAGATACCTTCTTTGGCAATAGCTGCATAATCGCGCGGATGTCCCGAAGGCTTTTCCTGCTTACCGCAATAGCGGACAGAGAAGATGAGTGCCAATACAATGACTACCGGCAACAGATATCTGAATAGTCTCAATTTCGGGCGCGTTTTCATAAGCCATAGAGATTTTGTTAATCATAGAAGTTCCATGAAAGTCCGAATTTCAGTACACGTGGATTGATGGGGTAATGAGGAGCCAGAAAATAATTGGGTTTGCTCATTCCCTGGTTGACGTGATACATCATCACATAAAAACGGGTACGTTTCAAGTGTAGGTTAGCATAAACATTCACTATCGGATAGCCGCCTATCTCTACTTTGCCTTCTTCCGGTTGCAGGTAGAACTGCTGTGTAGCAGGCATATAGGCAGGAGCGTCATACTTGGTGAAATAACGTACATCGGCACCTAACTGTACGCTCAATACTTTCTTCGCCAGTTTAAACTGCATATAGAAATTATGATACAGTGAGAGTTCCGGCAATGGCAGTACAGCCTGGTCACTGGATTTCTGCCAGATTACTTCATTGTCCAGATGAAAGATTCCCACCTTGAAATCCTGATTGAAGCAAGCCGACAAAACCTGCAAACTACCGCCTTTCTGTGTCGGCAAAGCCTGCTGGTTGAAGTAAGTATAGTTCTTTATATTTTCAACTCCGGCTCTCAGGCGTGTCCCCCAATTGGCTATGTTTAGTTCACCTTCGATGCGGGTGCGGAATTCCTTATCCATATCATCGTCCCACCAAAAATGTTTGGAATGATAATGGCGCATGTAGAATGGCGCAAGTTTATTACTGATTTCTCCGCGTGCAATTACACTCACTGTATCTTTCCATAAAGGGATATTTAAGTCGATATCTCCTTTTACATTAAACTGACCAATCGCTTTTCCTGCCATGCCCACTTCACCAATCGCGTGATAATGAAGAACGTTTCCTTGCTTTTTAGTCAGTTCACCGCCTATATAGATTTCCGTCTCGTTGTATTTATCCTGTCTTAGCGGGTCCAGGCTCATCAGCGAATATTTGCTCAGCTTATGGGAGGCAAAGGCTGTCAGTCCTGCTTTTGCATATTTATTGAAGCCTTCGAGGAGGGCGATACCTATTGTATTCTTTATTCCGACATAAACGGTACTGTCCCTGACGAATGTGTTTTCTTTGTCGAGATGGGTATCACTATAATAATCCTTTACGTTATCGTCCGAACGGAAATTATGGCGTGAGCGTTCTACCTGAATGGTGTGTATAAAGCTGGTGACCGGAACGAACTCTTGTTTGGCAGGCATCGTATCATTTTCCGCTTGTGGAATATCCCGCTGAAATCCCAGATTATAGCGTTGGGTCAGAAATACGTAGAAGTCGTGGTTACGGTTCGCACTGGCGTTGAGTACGGTAGGAATATTGACCGATTCATATTCCTTTCTTCCTTCTGCCATTTCTTCCGGTGCGGTAATGTAGCGGTCGTCAGTGATACCACCGTTCTCGTTTGTTTTCAGATAGTTGTTGCTGTATATTCCTTGAATCTGATAGCGGTCGCCAATGTAACTACCGAAAAGTGCAGCATTAAAATAAGAAGTATTTTGATTGTTATAGTAGCCCCGGCCATACAGATAGTCGATATTAAAGCCGAAAGCCAGCTTCTTGTTTACATTGACTGAGAAATAGGATTTGAAACGTTCTTCTCCATTTTGCTTATTACCCGCCTTGTGATAGGTCAGGTTGGTATAAGGTACATTACTGTTCGTAAAGTTGAATTCCGTCGGACGAATGAAAAAGCTGGAGAAAGGCTCCATAAAGATGGTGGGTTCCGGATAATTGCGTTCAAAGAAGATACGCGACAGACGCGGAGAACCTAAATTGGCCAGGTAATTATAATGTCCGGTAATTCCGTCTGTAAGGTTTGTGTTTTGGAAATGATGATAAGTCGTATCTGCCGGAATCATTGTCCGGTCGCCTAATTGGTTCTTGATACGCCACATATATAGCGTAGGCGGCAATCCCTGTACTTCAACATTAGCACTGTCCAGTTTATCCGGAATCATGGCAGGGTCTACCTGATTACCATATTGGTCGCGTCCGTTTTCGTCGATTTGTTGGCGGGCAGGGTTGAGCTGCGCATGAATAGCACTCAATCCTACAACGGAAAATAATATATATAATAGTAAGATTCGTCTCATAATTGGAGGCAAAGATACATGAAAAATTGACAATTGACAATTGGCAATTGACAATTAACGTCTATATGCGTTATTTTGCCAATTTATGCCGATTGTAAATTGTCAATTAGTATCTCTAATTATCAATTGTCAACTGTCAATTGTCAATTATTTAGACTTCGTGGATTAATTCCATCCCTTTTTTGATCGCTTCCTCGTTCATGGGAATCAAGTGGTGATGGCGTTCCGGAAGAGTTTTCTTCAGTCCTTTGATGACATTTTCCAGTGTCACGATAGGACGGAGTTGCAGCAGCCCGCCGAGTACGATCATGTTGAAGGCTTTCGCGTTATTCATTTCGTTGGCAGCATCCATTGCGTCGATGCGATATACTTTGATATCCTTGCGGGTAGGCGGGTTGATAATTCCATATCCGTCGTAGATCAGGATACCGCCCGGTTTTACCTTGCTTTCAAATTTCTCCAGTGAAGGTTGGTTCAGTATGATCGCCGTATCATATTTGCTCAGGATCGGTGAAGATATCTTGTCATCGCTTACAATCACTGTCACATTGGCTGTTCCGCCTCGTTGTTCAGGACCATATGCCGGCATCCAGCTTACTTCTTTTCCTTCCATCAGTCCGGAATAGGCCAGAATTTTACCCATAGACAATACGCCTTGTCCACCGAATCCTGCAATAATTATTTCTTCTTTCATTGTTCTGTTGACTTTTGCGTTATTCTTTATCTTTTAAATCACCCAGCGGATAGAATGGGAACATATGTTCCTCCATCCATTTATTTGATTTTTCCGGAGTCATCTTCCAGCCGGAGCTGCAAGTAGATACGATTTCAACGAGGTTGGAACCTTTGCCGTTCATCGAATTCTCGAATGCCTTGCGTATCGCTTTCTTGGCTTTGCGGATGGCAGGTACTGATTGTACCGACTGACGGGTTACGTAAGCCGTTCCTTCCAGTTGGGCGGCAATCTCGGTCATTTTCAATGGATAGCCGTGCAGTTCTACATCACGTCCGTAAGGACAGGTAGAACTCTTCATGCCTACCAGTGTAGTCGGAGCCATCTGGCCGCCGGTCATACCGTAGATAGCGTTATTGATAAAGATAATGGTAATATTTTCGCCGCGGTTCAGTGCGTGAATTGTTTCGGCAGTACCGATACAAGCCAGGTCGCCATCACCTTGGTAAGTGAACACGAGACGGTCCGGCCATAGGCGTTTGACGGCAGTTGCTACAGCAGGAGCACGTCCGTGTGCTGCTTCTTGCCAGTCAATATCCAAATAGTTGTAGGCGAAAACTGCACATCCTACCGGAGAGATTCCCACCGTTTTATCTTCCATGCCCATCTCTTCTATCACTTCGGCGATGAGCTTGTGTACCACACCGTGACTGCAACCCGGACAGTAGTGCATGGCATTATCGTTCATCAGAGTCGGTTTCTTGTAAACCAGATTCTCGGGTTTGATTATTTCTTCTTTAGTCATAACTTCTTCTCCTTATCTGTTGGTGAACCGTATAAAAAACTCCATCAGCTTGACAAAGATTGCCGCGCCGCATATGTAGATAAACATTCTAAAATCTTCCTTTCCTGCTACGAAGTAAGTGATGATGGCGGCAAGTGCCAATATCATGAAAAGGATGTTCAGTACGTTCCTTATTTTATCGGGATTCATCGTCTTTCGTTATTTGATTATTTTTTCTTCCAAAGCAGTAACAATCTCGTCGGGATCGGGAACAATACCACCGAGGCGTCCGAAGTGTTCTACCTTTATTTTACCATTAACAGCCAGGCGGACATCTTCAATCATCTGTCCGGCATTTAATTCTGTAACGAGCATACCTTTTACTTTGTCAGCATAGGCTGCAATTGCTTGGGTCGGGAACGGCCACAGAGTAATAGGACGGAGAATACCGACTTTGATACCTTTTTCACGGGCCATTTCCATTGCTTTCTGGCCGATACGTGCCATTGAACCGAAAGCAATGATCAGATATTCTGCATCTTCGCAGTTGATTTCCTCAAAGCGTACTTCGTTTTTTTCAATTTCGCGGTATTTAGCTTGGAAGCGGAGATTGTTTATTTCCATCGCTTCCGGTTTCAGTTCCAGAGAAGTGATAATGTTCGGTTTACGGCCTTTGGTTCTTCCGGTAGTAGCCCACGGGCATTGTTTGATGATTTCCTCATCAGTGCGACGTGGTTTCTGTGCGGGGAGAACTACTTTCTCCATCATCTGTCCGATTACACCATCGGCAAGAATGATAGCAGGATTACGATATTTGAATGCCAACTCGAAACCTAATGCAACGAAGTCCGCCATTTCCTGTACGGATGCCGGGGCAAGTGCGATCAGTCTGTAGTCACCGTGGCCACCACCTTTTACAGTCTGAAAGTAGTCTGCCTGGCTCGGCTGGATCGTTCCCAGTCCGGGACCGCCACGCATCACGTTTACGATCAAACAAGGAAGTTCGGCACCTGCGATATAGGAGATACCTTCCTGTTTCAAGCTCACGCCCGGGCTTGAGGAAGAGGTTAATACCATCTTTCCGCTACCTGCGCCTCCGTATACCATATTGATAGCTGCTACTTCACTTTCTGCCTGGAGTACTACCATGCCGGTTGTTTCCCACGGTTTCAGTTCGGCCAGCGTTTCCAGCACTTCCGATTGGGGAGTAATAGGGTAACCGAAGTATCCGTCCGCACCGCAACGGATGGCTGCGTGGGCGATGGCTTCGTTCCCTTTCATTAATACAACTTCTTCTGCCATATTCTTTTTCTTTTATTCTACTTTTACTTTATACACTGAGATACATCCGTCGGGACAAACTGTTGCGCACGAGCTACATCCGTTACAGGTATCTTCTTTTACTTGCCAGGCATAGTTATAGCCTTTCATATTTACCTCTTTATTGAGGGCGATTACATCGAGCGGACACGCTACTACACACAGGTTACACCCTTTGCAACGCTCCGTGTCGACTACGATTGCTCCTTTAATTTTTGCCATAATCTCTATTTTATTACGTTATCTTTGAATTCGATTATTGATTGAACATATCTTTGTGGTAGAAATTCAGGATATCTATTGCCATTGTTCTTGCCTGAACAGCGGGACTGTCGGGATTGAGATCAATAGCATACTGGTAGTTATCCAGCGCTTGCTTCCAATCTCCTTTTTTTCGGTAGGCATTTCCCCGTAAATAGTAGAGCATATCTTTATCTTTCTCGACAGAATCGTCTTGGAGAAGTTGGTCCAGTTGCTTAATCGCTGTGTCCACATCCCCTTGATTGATAAGCTCTTTTAGGTTGTCTATTTGCTCCATTTTCTTTCGTCTTTCGGGATTCTGAGACGCAAAGATAGTTTTTATTTGTGTAAATGGGGGTAAATGCGGAAGGAAATTTGCGTCCTTTTGTTTTTATTGCATATTGGGTGAATAAATAGTCAATAATAAATATGCCTTAAGATAATTCTTGAGGATGAATGACAGAATTGAGAGGGAAGTAATCATATTAATAACCGGTAAAAACGTATATTTGCAAGCCGTTTGTTGATAAACAATGTATAGCAGGCAAGATGAATTACATCTTTTTTATGTGCTGAATCAAAGAATAATATGGAAATAAAAGAACGTATACAGTTGCTGCTGTCCGAAATGAACAGGGGAGTGTATGAGAAGGAGGCTGAAATCGGCTTGTCTTTGCTGGCTGCTTTGGCGGGCGAAAGTATTTTATTGCTGGGTCCTCCGGGAGTGGCGAAGTCGATGGTGGCACGGCGGTTGAAGAGAGCTTTTGTTGATGCGAGGGCATTTGAGTATCTGATGTCCCGTTTTTCTACACCTGATGAAATATTTGGACCGGTGAGCATTAGTCGTTTGAAGGAGTCGGATAAGTATGAGCGTGCTGTGAACGGGTATCTGCCTACAGCGGATGTCGTCTTTCTGGATGAAATATGGAAAGCGGGGCCGGCCATCCAGAATACGTTGTTGACGGTGATCAATGAAAAGTTGTTTCGGAACGGAGATACGGAGTTAAAGCTTCCGTTGAAACTGCTGGTAGCCGCCAGTAATGAGCTGCCTACGCAGGGAGAAGGGCTGGAAGCCTTGTGGGACCGCTTTTTGATTCGTATGATCAGTACTTGTGTGAAGCAGGAGGAGGCGTTCTATCAGATGTTGCTGGACGATGGTGATGAAGAAGAACAGGAAACGTGCCAGTGGCAGATTTCGGATGAGGAATATGCCGGGTGGCAGAAAGAGATAAGACAGATCACGGTAGCTGCCGAAGTTCTGTCCTGCATCACGGAAATTCGCAGAAATCTGGAGAAAGTCGGGATCCAAGGTTCGGAAATACATCGGAATGTCTATGTAAGCGACCGTCGCTGGAAGAATATCGTGAAACTGCTGAAGGCTTCTGCTTTTGTTCACGGACGGAAGGAAGCTTGTCTGACAGATTTATTACCCATTTATCATTGCTTGTGGAATGAGCCGGACGAGTGTGCAGATATCCGGCAGATTGTTGTCCGTGCACTATTTGTACCCTGCGTAAAGGAGATTGCAGCTATCAACTTATCGTTAAAGTCGGATCTGAAGGTAAGCCGCGTGCGTGAAGCATTGGAGAAGGCCCGGCAGAAAGGGGATCGCAGGGACGATGATTTGATGATCATCGACCATTTTTATTATCAGATAGAAAATCACGGTACGGGGAATACCTATATCTTTATTGTGGACTATAAGAATCTGAAAGAATATAGTCCGAAGGATGCTCCTGCGACAGGAGTCATGTATGCTGATCCGCTGAATCCGAAGCGGACGATTATACGCACTTTCTCCGATGCCTCCAAAATGAAGGAACAAGGTGCCGAAAGGGTGACTCTTTACAGAGATGAAAAGAATCTTTATATCAATGGTGTCCGTTTTGCGATGCGGAGACTGAAAAGGGGAGAACAACAGCAGTTGTGGCTGGGCAATATGACTCTCACCGACCGGGATTATGAAACGGAACTGGAGACAGCTCACGGTAGGATAGAGAAATTAGTAAAAGATTTGTCTGAGAATATTTTCGTTTCTGAAGAAGACAAGAAAGGGGTTGCACAATATGTGGCGACCATCCGCAAAGAGATTGCCTGGGCACGCGTGGATGTCCGTAAACTGAGATACGGCGATGAGTCTTAGATATGATGCTGCATTTTATGTGCAGGTGCTGGATAGGTATGTAGCGACCGGAGAGTGTGCGGAAGCGGACAATGAACCGTTGTATGCCTATCTGCTTTCCGTCATGAACGATCCGATGATAAGGATACAGGTTTTGAGTGATGAGGTCTGTGCCCGAATTTTCTACGATGCGATGAGCCAGTTTATCCGGCTGAACCTGGAGAAACAAAGATACAATATGCAGAAAAGCCAGTCGGAACAGCAAGGAATGGAACTTGCCCTGGAATGGTCGGAGGTCAAACGGAAAGACGGATGGCAGGCTTTGCTTCAGCAAGTTTCCGACAAATATGGAGGCAATGGCTTCGACCGTGCGTTTTATCAGGGGCAATTCGGTAATGAAGGGAAATATGCCGATGATGAAGTCTGGGAAAGGATGGTGGACGACTGGAAAGAGGCTTTCCAACGGGATTTGCAGGAACAAAAGGAGAAAGAAGTAGAACAGCGCAAGGATGATTTTGAACGCAGGCTTCATGCTAATCTCAGGAATATTCCCGAATATATCCGGCAGAATAATATAGAGAAAGACGAGTTCTATCAGGCATGGGGATTGATGAGCGGTATGTGGAATACCATAGACTTTGAACGGATACGCAAAATAGTCCGTATTCAGAAAGAATATCCGGAAGTAGTCAAGGTGGCCAACAAGATGGGACGTATGGCAGACGATGAAGGAAAAGATCAGTTGCATGTTGCGCAGGGAGATGTG
>NZ_KV804225.1:64780-120869 GCF_001811315.1 Bacteroides sp. HMSC067B03
ATGTGTATAAGATGGAGCATTCATCTAAAAGCGATATTCTGGGTATTACGACAGGGAATGACCTGAACGCATTGCTTCCTACGGAACTGGCGCATTGTGCCGATGATGAACTGGAAGATTTATTTGTCTATAAGTATATTACCCGGAAACTCCAGACTTTCCGTTATAAATCTGAGATTATGCAACCTGCCCGGCGATTGGAAATAAAGCCTGCCACGCAGAAAGGACCGATGATTGTCTGTCTCGATACTTCCGGCAGTATGGTAGGGAAACCGGAAAAGATTGCATATTCACTGTTGATTAAAATATTGGAAATAGCCGACAGGCAACGTCGGGACTGTTTTCTGATTGCTTTTTCTGTTTCCATCAATCCGATTGATGTCCGGAGAGAGAGGGCACGGCTGCTTGAATTCTTCTCGACCACTTCCTGTGGTGACACGGATGCTACCCGAATGCTGAAAGCTACATTCCGGTTGCTCCAGTCAAAAAAGGAATATATGAATGCGGATGTATTGTGGATCAGTGATTTTAAAATTCCGTTGTCTGTGCCGGAACTGACTGACCAAATGCTGGAATATAGAAAAGTGGATACACATTTCTACGGATTGCAGCTTGGAATTGCGGAGAATGGATGGATGCCTTTCTTCGATCGTATATATAGGATCGATTATACTCCTTCCCGCCGTTACTGACAGTTTTTGGAGGATTCGGTTTATTTGCTTAAATTGCTGCCGGAATAGAGATTCTTGCTGTTCGATAGTATGAGATGTAAACTGATGAAGCAAGGATACGTATTACTTCTAATAGAGTAACTATGTTAGATATTATTTTGATTATACTAGGTGTGCTGTGCCTTATGACGGGATTGATGGGGTGTGTTCTTCCATTTCTGCCCGGTCCTCCTGTCGCATATCTGGGACTGATTTTCCTTCATTTCACGGATAAGGTGCAATATTCCACAACGCAGCTGATCGTCTGGCTGTTGATTGTTGTCGTCATACAAATATTGGATTATTTTACCCCCATGCTCGGCAGTAAATATAGTGGCGGCAGTAAATGGGGTAACTGGGGCTGTATCATTGGGACGCTTGTTGGCCTTCTTTTCTTGCCATGGGGAGTTATTTTCGGTCCGTTTCTGGGGGCAGTGATAGGTGAACTGATTGGAAACAAGGAATTTTCTCAGGCTCTTAAGTCGGGAGTCGGTTCATTAATCGGCTTTATGTTGGGAACCTTATTGAAGTTTGTCGTTTGCGGTTATTTCTGTTACCAGTTTATAATGGGCTTTCTTCGGTGATTACCTTTGGATCACTAACAATCTACCTTTTATTAAAAGTCATTTGAAAGCTACTTCAAGACAGTTTGATAGTAGTTTCAAAAAGTTTCAAGCGCTTGAAACACTTTGTTTCGTACGGTGAAACACTTTGTTTCATTGCTTGAAACACATTGTTTCAAAGCTTGGAACACTTTGTTTCAACCGATGAAACTGATCTTGGAACTACTTGTTTCGTTCTTTTCCTATAGGTACTATAAATCGGGCGTGTATATCTCCGCTAAATGGGCAAACTTAAAGTGACAATAAACGGGTGGATTTTTCTTATTGTCACTCTATTGTCACTTCCTATTATCACCTTTATTGTGTTGCAGGTCAATGTGTTAATGGCGAAAAGTGATAAGTGACAATAAGAACAGTCACTTTTTGCATGAGTAACGGTGAATAATTTTTGGATATCGATCTGTTTTTTGTAAGTCAGACAGAGTACTAAATGGATGTGTGCCCGTCCTAACTATAATAGCACATTGAGATAGTACCATGAAAAAGACTTTTACTGTTTTTGTTTTGATGGCTTCTTTGAGTATGTTTTCTATTCTTTTTGCTGGGGAGATTTACGTATCTCCTCGTGGAAATGACAAGAATGCAGGTACAAAAGAAGCTCCTTATCTTACCTTGAACCATGCCCTCAAGCAGGCTCGTGAATGGAGAAGGCTGAATGCTCCCGAAGTAGCCGGAGGAATTTCTATCCGGTTGGAAGACGGGATCTATGTACAGTCCACTCCTTTGTTTATCAGGCCGGAAGATAGCGGTCGGCCCGATTCGCCGACACTCATAAGTGCAGTGGAGAATGCGCACCCGTTAATCAGTGGCGGAGTTGCAGTTACGGGATGGAAGCGGGGAAGCGAAGATCTGCGGATTGCCAGGGAATTAAGATCAAAAGTTTGGGTGGCAAAGGCACCTCTTGTCGGAAATAGAATGGTAGAAACCCGCCAGATGTGGGTGAATGGCAATAAAGCCCGGCGGGCGTCACAGTTCCCCGATGGAATGATGGAACGAATGATTGACTTTAATCCGGAAGAACAGACGATTACGATTCCTACCCATCAGATAGAGAAGTTGCAAAATGCCGGGCAACTGGAAATGATAGTCCATCAGCGTTGGGCAATTGCCATTCTGCGTGTGAAGAGTATAGACGTCAGAGGGGAACAGTCCGTTGTTTGTTTTCATCAGCCGGAGAGTCATCTGGAATTTGCCCATCCCTGGCCCCAACCTGTCATCGGAGAAGAAAAAGGAAATTCCTCGTTTTGCCTGACAAATGCTTTGGAACTGCTGGACCAGCCGGGAGAGTGGTTTCAGGAATATCCGTCGGGAACAATCTATTATTATCCCCGTTCGGGGGAAGACATGGAAACGGCTGAAGTTATCATTCCGGTTCTGGAAACATTGATGATTGCGGACGGTACGTTGGAACGTCCGATACGGCATATCCACCTGGAAGGAATCACCTTTGCCCATACCTCGTGGATGCGTCCTTCGTATCAGGGACATGTTACTTTGCAAGGGGGATTTCCGCTATTGGATGCTTATAAACTGCATGAACCGGGACTACCGGAAAAAGCGGAACTGGAAAATCAGGCATGGATTACCCGTCCCGAAACAGCAATACGTGTCAGGGGAGCCGAGTATTTTACGTTCAATCGCTGTACGTTTCAACATCTGGCGTCTACCGGACTGGATTATGAATGGGCGGTTTCGTCCTCCGGCGTAGAGAATTGTGTTTTTTCGGATGTCGGAGGTACAGGCATACTGGTGGGTGCATTTCCAGACGGAGGTTTCGAGACACATGTACCTTTTATCCCTTTGGACCAACGTGATTTATGCACGGATATCACTATTAAAAATAACCTGATAACGGATGTGACTAATGAAGATTGGGGGTGTGTGGGTATCGGTGCGGGATACGTGAGCGGTATCGATATTTCCCATAATGAAGTCTGCCACTTGAACTATTCGGGCATTTGTGTAGGGTGGGGATGGACCTCGCTGCAAAGCGGAATGAAAAATAACCGGATAGAAGCTAACTATGTACATCATTTTGCCCGTCGGCTGTATGATGCCGGAGGACTTTATACACTTTCCAGCCAACCGGGCTCTGTGGTGCGGAATAACCGGATCGAACATTTGGAAGAAGCACCTTATGCCACCAACGACAGGGCTTTTTATATCTATCTGGACGAAGCTACTGATGGATATACGATTGAAAACAACTGGTGTCCGGCTGAACGCTTCGACTCGAATCGCCCCGGTAACAGGAATGTATGGAGAAAAAATGGTCCGCAGGTGGCGGATGAGATAAAAAATAGTGCCGGAAGAATGAAATAGCACTTGAATCGATCAAGTAACTGAGATAGATCATAAATTAATAAGATAGATTGCAGATGAAACCTACTAATTACCATTTGTTTGATTTCCTTGATTTTGATACTGAGTTATCAAGGGATGAGTCGCTCTGGAAAGCATATAAACCGACAGCCGTTTATGAAAAGGGCGGGGATGTCTGTGTGACAGTCCCTTTTCAGAAACAGCAACTTGCCAATGATATGGCGGCGGATACCACTGCCCCCCAAGAGGAATATACATTAATAATACGTCAGTATAGTACAGGCATTACCCGTTTGTTTCTTGGGTTTGGTGAATATGAACTGACGGACCGGTCGGAAATGTTGCAATTCAGTGAGCGAATCCGGAAAGTTCCTTTGTCTGTGGAGAAGCAGGAAGGTAAATGGGTTCTTTCGACCGAAGACGGAACGAAGCGTGCCGTTATCAATGTGGAACCACCGGTCCTGGACCGGTGGAGTGAGTTATTGCCCGACCCTCAGGAAACACTGGACATTACTTTATATCCTGACGGAAAGCGGGAAATCCGTCTGGCAGCTTATGACCATTTCTCACCTCCCCGCTACGACGGACTGCCCATTGCCTTCTGCAAACGGATGGGGAAAAAGGAACGTGCCACCCTCTCTTTTGAGAGCAAACCGGATGAGTGTTTTGCAGGGACCGGAGAACGTTTCTTCAAGATGGACTTAAGCGGACAGACACTTTTTCTGAAAAATCAGGATGGGCAGGGAGTAAACAACCGGCGTACCTATAAGAATATACCTTTCTATCTCTCCAGCCGGATGTACGGGACTTTCTATCATACGTGTGCCCACAGCAAACTTTCGCTGGCAGGACATTCCACCCGTTCCGTACAGTTCCTGAGTGATCAGGCTATGCTGGATGTATTCATCATAGCGGGTGATACGATGGAGGAGATACTTCGTGGCTATCGTGACCTGACCGGATATCCTTCGATGCCTCCTCTCTGGAGCTTCGGAGTGTGGATGAGCCGGATGACTTATTTCAGTGCCGATGAAGTAAATGAGATCTGCGACCGTATGCGCTCCGGACATTATCCTTGTGATGTCATTCATCTGGATACCGGCTGGTTCAGAACCGACTGGCTGTGCGAATGGAAGTTTAACGAGGAACGTTTTCCCGATCCGAAAGGATTCATACAGCGGTTGAAAAAGAATGGTTACCGTGTATCTCTATGGCAGTTGCCCTATGTTGCCGAAAATGCAGAACAGATCGGGGAAGCAAAAGCGAATGATTATATAGCTCCGCTGACCAGGCAGCAGGACACGGACGGCTCTAATTTTTCAGCTTTGGACTACGCGGGGACTATCGACTTTACTTATCCGAAGGCAACAGAATGGTATAAAGGACTGTTGAAGCAACTTCTGGATATGGGAGTCACTTGTATTAAAACTGATTTCGGAGAAAATATCCACATGGATGCTGTCTACAAAGGTATGAAACCGGAACTGTTGAACAATCTGTATGCCTTGCTCTATCAGAAAGCGGCTTATGAAATAACGAAAGAGGTGACTGGAGATGGCATTGTCTGGGCACGTGCAGCCTGGGCAGGTTGCCAGCGTTATCCTTTGCATTGGGGAGGGGACTCTTGCAGTTCATGGGACGGCATGGCGGGTTCGCTCAAAGGAGGGTTGCATTTTGGTCTGTCGGGGTTTGCTTTCTGGAGTCATGATGTCCCCGGATTCCATACCTTGCCCAACTTCATGAACTCAATCGTATCGGATGATGTCTATATGCGCTGGACACAGTTTGGAGTATTCACATCACACATCCGTTATCATGGAACCAACAAGCGGGAGCCTTGGCATTATCCGGCTATCGCCCCGCTGGTGAAGCAATGGTGGAAACTGCGTTATTCGCTGATTCCCTATATCTTAGAGCAAAGCAAACTGGCAATAGAGAGCGGCAGTCCGTTGTTGCAGGCACTGATCCTGCATCATCCGGAGGATAAGATCTGCTGGCATATCGACGATCAGTATTACTTCGGCAATGAGTTTCTGGTGGCTCCGGTGATGAATAGTGAGAACCGTCGTGACGTTTATCTTCCCGAAGGGCAATGGGTGAATTTCTTTACCGGAGAACGTCTGCAAGGTGGATGCTGGCTGAAAGATATATATGTGCCATTGGAAGAAATGCCGGTATATGTGCGCGAGAATGCCGTGATCCCGATTTATCCGGAAGAAGTGGATTGTACGGACGAAATGGATTTAAGCAAAAGTGTTGTTTTGCACATTGATCAGGATTACAAGGGATTTTGGAAGATATGAAATTGAACAATTAAAAAAGACTGGCAGAGTATGAAAACTTGGAAAACGAATTTAGAAGAGACTCAACAACGTTATATAAACTGGTGGAATCATAAAGGAATTATTCTCTCTATGTGGGAACACTTTCAGGAAGGTGTGAAACCGCATGCGGACATTGCTCCGCCTGCCCCGGCAAAAGACCTGGCGCAGAAGTGGTTTGATCCTCAGTGGCGGGCGGAATATCTGGATTGGTATGTCGCTCACAGTAGTCTGATGGCGGATATGCTCCCTGTTGCAAATACTCAGCTGGGGCCCGGCTCTTTGGCTGCAATCCTGGGCGGAGTTTTTGAAGGAGGTGAAGATACGATCTGGATACATCCCGACCCGGACTTTAATGATGAGATTGTATTCAACCCGGAGCATCCCAACTGGATTTTGCATAAGGAACTTCTGAAAGCCTGCAAGGCTAAAGCCAACGGGAATTATTTTGTCGGTATGCCCGACCTGATGGAAGGACTGGATGTGCTGGCTGCTTTGAAGGGGACCGATATGGTATTGCTGGATACGGTCATGCAGCCCGAAGTACTGGAGCAGCAGATGCAGCAAATCAATGATATCTATTTTAAAGTATTTGATGAACTCTACGACATTATCCGCGAAGGGGATGAAATGGCATTCTGCTATTTCTCCTCATGGGCTCCGGGTAAAATGAGTAAGTTGCAGAGCGATATTTCTACTATGATCAGTCAGGATGATTATCGTCGTTTTGTACAGCCGTTTATTCGCGAACAGTGCCGGAAGATAGACTATACACTTTATCATCTGGATGGAGTAGGAGCGATGCATCATCTTCCTGCCCTGCTTGAAATTGAAGAGTTGAATGCGATCCAGTGGACGCCCGGTGTTGGTGAGCCGCAGGGAGGTTCTCCGAAATGGTATGATTTGTATAAGAAGATACTGGCAGGAGGTAAGAGCGTCATGGCTTGCTGGGTGACTCTGGATGAGTTGAAACCTTTATTGGATAATATCGGAGCGGACGGGGTGCATCTGGAAATGGACTTCCATAATGAAAGAGAAGTGGAACAGGCGATGAGGATTATAGAGGAATATACCGGTTCTTCTGTACCTGTGCCGGCGGATACGGATGGAATCCAACAAGAGGCAGGACAAAGTAATGTACAGGAAAGTATTCGGGTCAGAGAAGAAAAGAATCGGGAAGAGGACCAGCTGAAACCTTTGTATGATGCTATCGTAGCCGGAAAACTGGAACCGGCAGTTGAAGTCACCAGGAAAGCTATCGCTGACGGAGTAGTACCGCAGGATATCATCAATGGATATATGATAACAGCTATGGGAGAAGTCGGGCAACGCTTTCAGGACGGCAAGGCCTTTGTGCCGCAACTTTTAATGGCAGGGCGTGCCATGAAAGGGGCTTTGGAACTTCTGAAACCTTTGCTGGCTGGTAATGCATCAACCACAATCGGAAAAATTGTAATCGGTACTGTAAAGGGGGATCTGCATGATATTGGAAAGAATCTCGTAGCTTCCATGCTGGAAGGCTGTGGCTTTGAAGTGATCAATATCGGCATTGATGTTACCTGTGACAAGTTCGTTGAGGCAGTCAAGGAAAACAATGCTGATATTTTGTGTATGAGTGCCCTGCTGACTACTACTATGACTTATATGAAAGATGTGATTCAGGCATTGGAAGATGCAGGCATCCGCAGTCAGGTGAAAGTGATGATCGGAGGGGCTCCCGTCAGTCAGGGATTTGCCGATGAGATTGGCGCGGACGGATATAGTGATAATGCTAATACAGCGGTGGCAGTAGCTAAAGAGCTGATGGGAAATAAAAAATAATAGGCATGGATTATCTGGTTTTTAACTATATAGTTTATTAAAACCGTGAAATCAGTGTAATCCGTGCCTGAAAGAGAACTATAATTGAACTTACGTTACTTATTTAATACTTGAATTATGCATGTGAAATTTCTGGATACATTGGATTGGGGTATTCTGATTGCCTATTTTCTGATTCTTATCGCCATAGGTGTTTGGGCAAGTTCCAAACGAAAAAAAGGGAGCAGTCTCTTTTTGGCGGAACGTTCTTTGCGATGGCACCACATCGGATTCTCTATGTGGGGAACGAACGTGGGACCTTCCATGCTGATTGCATCTGCCAGTGCCGGGTTTACTACCGGTATTGTCTCGGGCAATTATGCTTGGTATGCGTTTGTCTTTATATGTCTGCTTGCCTTTGTTTTTGCTCCCCGTTATTTGGGAACCCGTGTTTCGACTCTGCCGGAGTTTATGGGAAAGCGGTTCGGGCAGTCTACCCGCAATATTCTGGCATGGTATACAATTGTTACGATATTGATTTCCTGGTTAGCATTGACTTTATTCGCAGGTGGTGTTCTGATTCGTCAGGTATTCGATATACCGATGTGGCAGTCCGCTTTGATCTTATTGATTATTTCGGCATTCTTCACAATGCTCGGAGGATTGAAGGCTGTTGCCTACACGAATGTCTATCAGATGATTCTGTTGATTCTTGTTTCAGCTACACTGGCTATCGTAGGAATCTGTAAGGTTGGAGGTATCTCTGCCTTGACAGATGCTGTTCCGGCAGACTTCTGGAATCTTTTCAGGCCGAATGATGATCCCGCTTTCCCGTGGCTGCCGATTATTCTGGGATATCCTGTGATGGGAGTATGGTTTTGGTGCACGGATCAGTCAATGGTACAGCCGGTATTGGCTGCTAAGAATTTGAAGGAAGGACAGTTGGGAACGAACTTTACCGGTTGGCTGAAAATATTGGATGTTCCTCTTTATATTCTTCCGGGTATCATCTGTCTGGCTTTGTTTCCGCAGTTAGAGAATCCCGATGAGGCGTATATGACTATGGTAACTCATTTATTCCCTGTTGGAATGGTCGGGTTGGTATTGGCTGTATTGACAGCTGCTCTTGTCAGTACTATCGGGTCGGCACTGAATGCTTTGAGTACTGTGTTTACGATGGATATTTATGTGAAGAAGATCAGACCACAGGCCAGGCAAAAGGAGATCATTCGGGTCGGACAGACAGTGACGGTAGCCGGTGCGCTGATATCGGTGATTATAACGATAGCCATTGACAGCATTCATGGATTGAATTTATTTAATGTTTTCCAGTCTGTATTGGGGTTCATTGCACCTCCGATGGCAGCGGTTTTCCTTTTTGGCGTTTTCTGGAAGCGTACGACTACTTTGGCTGCTAATGCAGCCCTCACAGTTGGTACGGTATTCAGTATCGGAGTAGGTGTGTTGTATCTATGGGTATTTCCTGCCGACCAGTATGCTGCGTGGCCTCATTTTATGTTATTGTCTTTCTATCTGTTTGTTATTATCGGGATAGGAATGATGGTTATCAGTCTATTGGATAAAACCCCTCAGGCTGAGATATTGAATATGGAGAAGATAGAAGCAAAGCCTGCCCGGATAGTACTTGTCTTATGGGCATTGCTTATCGTGACTATGATAGGGCTTTATATCTTTTTTAATGGTCATTAAAGAAGAATTCTCCGGTAAAAGATGAATCATTCGGTAAAGAATAATAGCTTTATTGGTGTTTTCTTTTGCGATAGCAGTTTTCGTAGGTACACAGTCCGCAAGTATACTCAAGCTTGCGGACATCAGTACCTACACCGATTACACCGCTGACAGATTTGATAGGTATCATGAGGCTGGAATCTGTTAACCGAATGCCGCAAGGAGAAGTGACGGGAAACAATGGAAACAGTTTTTGTTGTTCCGAAACGTGCCATCCACAGTAGCCCGGACTATATCGGTTGGTGTGTTTCCAATTCTTGCTCTGTATATATTCCGCTAAAGCGACTTCCATACAATCAGCTGTCTTTTCTGCGATGACGCTTCCTAATGAATCTGCGATGTATATTTTGACCATATCTCCTTCTTGTTGCAATGTATGCTGGAATTCCTCAAACTCTATTCCGGCAGTAGCTGCAAAAAAAGCAAAAGCTTCTGAACCTCTTAATTGACGGGCGATGGTTTTACCGATAGAGAAAACGGTATCATGCGTATGCAGGGATTCTTTCTCTGTATCAACCGTACCTTCCGTAAGAAAGAAAGTGTATCGTGGACGAAGCCGGGGGATGACGCGTTTTAGCAACGTATGAGTTTCTTCTATCACCATTGGGTCTGGCATAGAATCTTTGTATCCCATCGCTTCATAAATTTCGGACGATGGGATATGTAAGTCTTGATAAGTGAGTTCTTGTTCAAACATCATTAAATAGCATTAGCCGGATTATAGGCTAATTCCGCATTGCATTGAATTCTTCCAATGCAGCATAAAAGGCGTCTATATTGGCTAATGGTGTATAGGGTGGCACATCGCAACCACTCGACAAGACGAAGTTTGGATGTGCGCTGGTAGCTTCCAGAAGTTGAAGAGTTGCTTGTCTCATTTCCTCGGGACTTGACATCTTGAAGAGACTGACCGGGTCAAGATTACCCATCGCAAGAGCATGAACAGGAACTTCTTTTAATGCTTCCTCCATTTCGATTTTATTACCGAAATGATAGGCTGCAGCACCGGTATATACCATAGCTTGCGTACAATTTCCGGTATTTCCGCAATTATGAAGTACAACGGTGAAATGATCATCCTGTACTTTCTCTACTATCTCTTTAACGAATACAGAAGAATATTGCAGGCAATCTTCGTTGGATAACAATCCGGCGGCAGGTTCCGCCATCACAACTCCGTTTACTCCGGTTGCTTTCAGAGCCATGCAATAACGGATAATGAAATCGGTACATTTTCGTAGTAAAGTATTGGCTGCTTCGGGATTGATATAAATCAGCATCATGATTTCGGACATATCATACAATCGTCCCGCTAATGAATAAGGACCGATGCAGCCTGCAAATACCGGACGATCTGTTATATTTCTTGCAGTCAGCATATTCGCTTTAAGGTATTGTGCGATGCGTCCTTTATTCAGTGCCGGTATTTCCAATGCCTCAATAGCTGTTTCGTCTGTCAGCAATCGACCGGATACACTTGGAACTTCATTCTCCGGAAATACGATTTCCGCTCCGAATGCCTCTGCTTCCACTGTTAAATCCATGATAACTGTTGCAGCAGCGGTAGGATATTTATCACAGAGTGCCTTAATCGCTTCATAATGGACTTGTCCGTTTGTTACTGCATCATGAACACTCTTTCCGATAAGCTCAATGCCCGGATGTGTCATGATAGGAATTGCGATCGTTTTTTTATTCTGGATCGTTTGGTCGATCCAGTCTTTCATATTCAGTTTGCCCATAACTTCTGTTTTTAACTTTGTCATATAATAAGACGATGCAATCGCTTTTTTGTAATCAGTATCTACAAATAAAGCTGTTCTCCGAGAAAGAAGAACAGCTTTATCTATATTTAAATTGTTATTAGGCCTTATTTAACAGGAATCTTATCAATACGATTCTGATGACGACCTCCTTCAAACTGTGTCGAGAAGAATTCAGTCAGTATCATGTCCGCTTCTTCTGTGCTGATAAAGCGTCCCGGCATCACAAGAATATTGGCGTCATTATGTTGACGGGCCAAGTGTGCAATCTCTGCATTCCAGCAAAGAGCAGCACGTATTCCCTGATGCTTGTTCAGAGTCATGTTGATTCCGTTTCCACTGCCGCAGATTGCAATACCGGGATAACATTCGCCCGATTCTACTGCGATAGCCAGCGGATGAGCATAATCCGGATAATCTACACTTGCGGTAGAATTAGTTCCGAAATCTTTGTAAGCCCAGCCTTTTACTTCCAGCCAGCCGCGAACATATTCCTTCAGTTCAAAACCGGCATGGTCGCATGCTAATCCGATTGTTTTCATTAAATCATTGCTTTTACCTGGTTATATACGTTCTCGGCAGTAAAACCAAGTTTTTCATCCAATACTGTGTAAGGAGCAGAGAAACCGAAAGACTCCAATCCCCAAACTTTACCGTGGCAACCTACCAAACCTTGAAGAGTAACAGGCAGACCGGCAGTAAGACCGAAAATCTTAGCGTCAGCCGGAAGAATAGATTCCTGATATTCTTTAGACTGGCTGCGGAACAGACCTTCTGATGGAGCAGATACGATACGAACTTTCACACCATCTTTGCGGAGCAGTTCTGTGCCGGCAACCAAAGTAGATACTTCGGAACCTGAAGCTACCAGGATCACATCCGGATTTTCATCAGAACCGGCTACGATATAAGCGCCCTTAGCTGCTTGTTCGTAATCAGTTCCAACCGGCAGGTTGGCGATATTCTGACGAGAGAAGATCAAGCCTGTAGGGGTAGACATATTTTCCATTGCAAGTTTCCATGCAATAGTTGTTTCTTCTGCATCAGCCGGACGAAGTACCAGCATAGAGTTGTGTCCCTTATGATTTTTCAGCTTTTCCATCAGGCGGATTTGAGCTTCCTGTTCTACCGGTTCATGAGTAGGACCATCTTCACCTACGCGGAATGCGTCGTGAGTCCAGATAAATTTCACAGGTTGTTCCATCAAGGCAGCCATACGTATAGCAGGTTTCATATAATCGGAGAATACGAAGAAAGTACCGCAAGCAGCGATCACACCACCGTGGAGTGACATACCGATGCAGATACAAGCCATCGATAATTCGGATACACCGGCTTGGAAGAATGCACCGCTGAAATCACCTTTCTTGAAAGAATGAGTTTTCTTAAGGAAACCGTCAGTCTTGTCAGAGTTGGAAAGGTCGGCAGAAGCAACGATCATATTTTCTACTTGTGTGGCAAGAGCTCCCAGAACGGTTGCAGAAGCAGCACGAGTAGCAGTACCTGCTTTTTGTTCGATAGCAGTCCAGTCTATTTTCGGAGCTTTGCCTGAGAAGAATAATTCCAGCTTAGCGGCCTGTTCCGGATTGGCTTTAGCCCATTCGGCTTTTGCTGCATATCTTTCAGCTACGATTTCTTTTAATTCTGCCGCGCGTTTAGCATACAGTTCGGCAACTTCCGAGAAAATTACGAACGGATTGGTAGGATCACCGCCCAAATTCTTGATTGTATTTACATAAGCGTCGCCACCGAGCGGAGCACCGTGAGTAGCACAGTTAGCTTCATAGCTGCTGCCGTCTGCCTTGCGTGCGCCTTTGCCCATTACCGTTTTACCGATAATCAGTGTCGGACGTTCTTTTTCAGCCTGCGCTTCTTTGATAGCTGCACGGATTTCGTCCGGATCATTACCATTGATGCTGAGTACATTCCATCCCCATGCTTCATATTTCATGGCGGTATCTTCAACCGTTACATCTTTCGTTTCTGTAGAAAGCTGAATATCGTTGGAGTCGTAGAACATAATCAGGTTGTCGAGTCCCAATGCACCGGCAATACGTCCGGAACCCTGAGAGATTTCTTCCTGAATACCACCGTCGGAGATGTATGCATAAATCGTCTGATTCATTACCTCGTTGAAACGAGCTTTCAGGAATTTAGCTGCGATAGCGGCACCTACAGCGAAAGTATGTCCCTGTCCCAGCGGACCGGAAGTATTTTCAATGCCACGCATGATGTCTACTTCCGGATGTCCCGGAGTAGGGCTTCCCCATTGGCGGAATTCTTTCAGTTCGTCCAGAGTGAATTTACCGGTCAATGCCAAAGTTGAATAGAGCATCGGAGACATATGCCCCGGATCAAGGAAGAAACGGTCACGACCTTCCCAACGCGGATTTTCAGGATCGTATACTAGAAACTCAGAGAAGAGTACATTTACAAAGTCAGCACCACCCATGGCGCCACCCGGGTGACCGGAATTGGCTTTCTCAACCATTGAAGCAGCAAGAATACGGATGTTATCCGCTGCACGATTCATAAGTTTATTATCGTTCATATCTTTAATAATTAATAGATTTGCTAGTCTGTCAATGTGCCAATTACTTGGCATATTTCTCATAATGTTGGCAAAGATAGCTCTTTATGTGTAATTAACCATCCAAAAGAGCTATCTTTTTTGTAGGCTTTTTAACAGCCTTCTTGTTTACAATACAGTAAGTATTTACTATTAGATTACTGTAACTTTAAAGTAACAATTGACTTAGCCGGTAGTTTTACCTTCATAATTCCTTTATTGATTTTTACCTCTTTGAAGGAAGCCGGTTTTACAATATTAGGTTTTTCGAAAGAGTTGTAATCGGTCAGATTAGCAGAAGTCAGGATTTCTCCAATCGCCTTTTTGGCATTTACGTCCGGAAGATTGACTGTGATTTCCTGTGCGTTGTCTGCATCCACGTTGGAGAGAGAAATATGGATCACTCCGTTCTTGTCCTTAGAAGCTGTTGCGCTGACCATAGGAACTGTACGGTTATCGCGTACGTTCATTTTATCGCAAGTCAGGTCGAGTGGAAGATAGGTTGCATCCTGATGCACTTTGTACATCTTAAATACATAATAAGTAGGAGTAAGTACCATATCTTTGTCTTTAGTCAGGATCATAGATTGCAGAACGTTGACTATCTGAGCGATGTTCGCCATTTTCAGACGGTCGGTATATTTGTGGAATACATCGAGACTTAAAGAAGCAACAAAAGCATCACGCAATGTGTTTTGCTGATACAGATGACCTCTGACCGTTCCTGGTTCTTCGTCCCACCAAGTGCCCCATTCGTCAAGCAAAAGGGCAATCTTCTTGTCTTTATCATATTTGTCCATGATGGCACAATGTTTTTTGAGTACATCTTCCACTTCAAGACATTTGCCCATAGTCCAGTAATAATCGTCTTTGTTGAATTGGGTTGCCGCGCCTTTGCTGCCGCTCCATCCTGTAACTGTATAGTAGTGTAAGGATAGACCTTGCATCCGGTGACCGACACGATTCATCAGTACATCCGTCCAGTTATAGTCGTAATCACTGGCACCACTGGCTATCTTAAACAGATGATTACCGTCATAGTTACGGCAATAAGTAGAATAACGGCGATACAGATCGGCATAATATTCAGGGCGCATACTACCGCCACATCCCCAGCTTTCATTTCCTACGCCGAGATATTTTACTTTCCATGCCTTGTCACGACCATTCTTACGGCGCAGGTTTGCCATCGGAGAGTCACCGTCGGAAGTCATGTATTCCACCCATTTTGCAAGCTCTTCTACCGTACCGCTACCTACGTTTCCACTGATATATGGTTCACAGCCCAGCATTTCACAAAGATTCAGGAACTCGTGTGTTCCGAAACTGTTATCTTCAATCGTGCCTCCCCAGTTGTTGTTCACCATCTTCGGGCGATTTTCTTTGGGACCGATTCCGTCCATCCAGTGATATTCATCGGCGAAGCAGCCGCCCGGCCAGCGAAGAACAGGAACGGACAACTCTTTTAATGCATTGAATACGTCTGTCCGGTATCCTTTGATATTAGGAATATCCGAATTTTCGCCTACCCAAAGACCACCGTAGATACATGAGCCCAGGTGTTCGGCAAATTGACCGTAGATTTCCTTCGGGATGATTTCTTTGCCTTGGTCGGCATGTACAGTGATGGTAGTATTCTTTTGTGCAGAAAGAGATACGGAGGCTGCCAGAAAGGCCGTGCTGACTAATAGTTTTGCTTTCATAAATGGAATTTGTTTAAATGGTTATATAGATGTTTGATTTTTATAATGGTCATTTTCTCATTCTTACGCTTATTTCAACAGACGTACTTCGTAAATGGCAGAGGTCCACTCTGTACCATCCGGCTTCAAAAGAATCTCACAACTTCCTGCTTTTAATTTTTGAGGCAGAAGATAGTTGAGCGTGATAAAGCCGTCTTTGTCAGCTTTGCTGATAGTCGGAGTAAGGGTTAGTCTCTCGTTATTCAGTAAGATCATTGTCTTATTCCGATCCTCTTTTCGTATGGTCAGCATTAATTGACTTGCTTCTTTTTTTACTTTCAGATTGTAGCTGAACCACTTTTTAGCACGACGGAAATGGCGGTCTTTATGGGTTCCGGTCTCAGATTCTTCATATTGAATCCCATGATCGGATTCCGGTTGCTGTTCACCGGGGAAGATTAAGTCGACTGTCTGGTTAGCCAATTCTGTCGCCTTTCGCTCGGCTGTAGCCATTTCTTCCTGAATCGCCTTGAATTGCTCTTCACTGGTTTGGCGGAAATAAAAAGCATAACGGGAATTATGCAGGCGGAAGAATGGAACAAGTTCTAATGGTTTACCCATCTGTGCCGGGTAAATATTACCATCATAGCTGAAAGCTAATTTGTTTCCGTTCAGTTTATGAAGAGAAGTACGGATAGAGACGGGATTTCCAATCAACATCGGAACCTCTTGCAAAGGAATCTGTTTGCCGTGAGCAATATGGCCGCCACGGCTGTCGTCTGCATAGATGCCGTCAAGATGTTCCGTTCCTGTAGAAGCTGCCAGAACGATGGGGCCATACAGGAAAGCATAGTAATCTTTCTTGTCCGGAATTTGTTCCAGGCTGACCTCCATCGGCAGATTGAAGGTGATCACATCTCCTTTCTTCCATTTACGATGGATGGGTAGGTAAGTACTGACTCCCGGACGTATGGCATACTTCTTTTTCTGACCGTTGATCGTGATTGCATAATCTTTAGAACTTCCTGCCCATCCTGGTATACGAATCATTAATGTCAGTTTCTTTTTAGATGCTTTATCTATTCGTAAGGTTACTTTTCCATCATCGGGAAAGAGGGTTTCCTGTGTTAATGTCACACCCTGTTCTTTCCAGTTCAGTTGTGAAGGAATAAAAAGATTGACGTAAAGTGTATCTTGCCGATGTGCATAAATAAACTCACCATACTTAGTGTGATTTTCCAGACCTGATCCTACACAGCACCACATCGATGTTTCCGGTTGCGAATAGACCCGGTAATGCCCGGGACGCATTGGAGTAAAGTAGACGAATCCGCCTTTATCCGGTTCTTGTGATGACAGGATATGATTGTAGAGTGCACGTTCATAATAATCTACATAACGTGGGTCCGGTTTGTTGGAGTTGTCAACGTCTCCGGAGTTCTGATAAAGCATTTTGGTCAGCCGGAGCATGTTGTAAGTATTGCAAGTCTCCGGTCCCTGAACGTCATTCAGCATAGACGTAAAGTTGTCCGATGGATGAAAATGTTCGCGTACGCTATTCCCGCCGATACACACGGAACGGTGATTGACTACGGTATTCCAAAAGAAACGGGCTGCATGATCCCATTCTGCTGCATGATTCCAGTCTTTGTCATCCTTTGAAACTTCGGCTACCCGTTTGTATCCGATTACTTTAGGAATTTGTGTGTTAGCATGCATTCCGTTTAACCTGTCTTCGTCTTTGATAAGCGGGTCGAGAATGACTTTATGAGAGAAACGGCGTGCCAGTTCCAGGTATTTCTTATCGCCTGTTATTTCCGCTACATCCGCAAACGTTTCATTTAAGCCGCCGTGTTCACTGCGGAGCATATCCTGCATTTGGCTGTCGCTAAGACCGGAAGTAATATCAATCATCCAGTCGGTGAGATCAATCAGCATCTGACGTGCCAGATCGCTGTGGGCATACAGGTAAGCGTCCCGCAGTCCAGCATACGTTTTGTGTATATTATAGAGGGGTACCCATTTGCCGTTTAAGCTGAAGCCTCCGGCACGAATGTCACCCGCTTTGATTTCTTTCCAAAGTTGGAGGCTACCGGGTGTTCCTCCGATAAATCCTGTGCCGACAGCTTGCTGTGCACGGTGTAGTTCGTTGAGCATATAGTTGAGACGGTGGTATATCGCCGTATCTCCGGTGGCGGCATACATCATGGAAAGTGCGGAAAGGTAATGTCCGCCGATGTGGCCGTCCAGTCCTGTATTCTCCCAGTTGGTATAGCTTGGGGCTTTGGGTGTCAGTCCGGCTTCGCGAAGGAAAGGAGCCGATAATCTGTCCGGATCGAGAGCTAAGATATAATGTAAATCAGTCTGTTGAGCTTGCAGAAAAGGACTGCTTAATAACTTCACATCTTGAAGGGAAAAGTAAGAGACCTGATGGTTCGTCTGGGCTTTTCCGATGGAGATGGATATAATAAGGGCAAGTATGAACGAGGTGGTTTTCATGATAATAGCTTCCCCCTGACCCCCTCCAAAAAGGAGAGGGAATGAGGATATTTATGTTAATACTAAATTCAGGGAAAGGGGGAGAAAGGTCTCCGTGAAGCCGCTTATTTGAATTTGACGGCTGCTTCTTCTATAGGCAAACCTGCCTTGTAGCTTTCGATGTATGTGTTGAAGCCGGCTACATCTTCGGGGGTGGGTGATACCTCGACACCAGCATCGCTGACAAATACACTTTCATCCAGGAAATCGGCAAGAGATTGACCCTTTTTATTGTTTACCAGGTAAGAACCCAGCAGGGCAATTCCCCATGCACCGCCTTCACCGGCTGTTTCCATAACAGATATGGGCGAGTTGATGGCTGCTGCAAGTACTCTTTGACCGACTCCTTTGGTTCTGAACAATCCTCCGTGGCCTGTGATTCTGTCGACTTTGATCTTTTCTTCGTTGAACAAGATGTCGTTGCCAATCTTGAGAACTCCGACTGAGGCGTACAAATGAGCCCGCATAAAGTTTGCAAGGTTGAACTTGTCATTGGCCGAACGTACGAACAAAGGTCTTCCCTCGGCAAGTCCCGTTACGGGTTCACCTGAAATGTAGTTGTAGGAGAGGAGACCACCGCAATCGGTATCACCGGTGAGGGCAATGTTATAAAGTTTGCCGTAGAGTTCATCCATATCTACAGGTATACCCAGAAGTTCCTGGTATTCTTTGAACAGGTTGACCCATGCGTTAAGATCCGAAGTACAGTTGTTGCAATGTACCATGGCTACGAGGCTTCCGTCGGGAGTGGTGACCATGTCGATCATTTCGTATGGCTTCGACAATTCTTTTTCCAATACGATCATAGAGAAAGAAGAAGTACCTGCCGATACGTTGCCGGTGCGTTGCTTGACGGCGTTGGTTGCTACCATGCCGGTGCCTGCGTCTCCTTCCGGCGGGCAGACCGGTATTCCTGCCTTCAGATGACCGGATGCATCAAGCTTTTTACAGCCTTCCGGTGTGAGGACACCGGCATTTTCACCAGCCGACAATACTTTGGGCAGAATGTCTTCCAGTTTCCAACTGTATTCTTTCGAAGCAATCAGATTGTCGAATTTGGCCACCATTTCGGCGGAATAGTTGTTGGTAGTCGGATCTATGGGGAGCATACCCGATGCGTCACCAATGCCCAACACCTTTTCGCCTGTTATCTGCCAATGTACATAACCTGCAAGAGTTGTCAGGAACTTGATGTCTTTGACGTGCGCTTCGTTGTCCAGAATAGCCTGGTACAAATGAGAAATGCTCCATCTCAAAGGGATGTTATAGACAAATAATTCGGATAATTCTGCCGCAGCACGGCCTGTATTGGTATTTCTCCAAGTGCGGAAAGGCACGAGGATTTCTTCTTTTTCATTGAAAGGCATGTAACCATGCATCATGGCGCTGACACCGATGGCTGCCAGAGTTTCGATCTCTGTGTCGTATAATTTCTTCACGTTGGAGCGGAGGTCGGCGTAGCAATCTTGCAGTCCGGACCAGATGGCATCAATGCTGTAAGTCCAAAGTCCGTTGACCAGTTGATTTTCCCATGTGTGGCTGCCTTGAGCGATAGGTTTGTTTTCCTGGTCAATCAGAACAGCTTTTATTCGTGTAGAACCGAGTTCTATGCCAAGGATGGCTTTACCTGTCTCTATGGTTGATTTTGCATCTAATTTCATGTTGAAACCGATATTTTAAGGTATAACAATAAGTGTGGAGAACAAAAACTGAGTCTGCTTTCAAAAGGCGGAAGTGTCTTTAACTCGGGTTGAATTAAAAGTCGCCAGTATCCATACTGTGTGTGACTAAAAAGTCGGTACCAATGGAGATGGTACCGATTTTTTTAAGTGGACTCAGTGATTGGTTTTTAGCAAAGCGCTTTGTTCAGCATGTAATATACTTCATTCATGCGAAGTTCTTTCTTGAAGCAGCTGATAGTCGTATCTTTATTGATATGTACCATTTCGATGCCTGCGATTTCTGCATAATCTTCCCAGTATTCTGCTGTCAAGTCGTATGAGAAGCAAGAGTGGTGAGTTCCACCGGCCAGAATCCATGCGCCTGCACCTACTTCGAGGTTAGGCATCGGAATCCAGAGTGCGGAAGCAACCGGCAATTTCGGAAGTGGTTTCGGTTCGATACATTCTACATCGTTTACGATCAGACGGAAACGGTTACCCATATCCACTACAGTTGCGGTGCAGCCTGTTCCTGTCTTTGAAGTGAACACAAGACGGGCAGTCTGGCTCTTACGGATACCTATGCCGAGGAAGTGTACTTCCAGACGAGGCTTGTTAGCTGCGATAAGCGGACAGATCTCCAACATATGTGACTGTAGGATAGAACTGTTGGCACCATCAAAGTTCAGTGTATAGTCTTCGAGGAATGAACAGCCTTTCGGAAGTCCTTGATTCATTACCCATACAGTACGATAAAGAGCAGCCGATTTCCAGTCACCTTCAGCACCGAATCCGTAGCCTTCTGCCATCAGGCGTTGAGAAGCCAGTCCCGGAATCTGATCGAAATAGCTACCGTCAGTCTGACCCAGATCGTCAAAGTTGGTAGTGAATCCTTTGGCGCCTTTCGCTTTGAGGATAGCACGGAGAGCCAGTTCGGCTTTGGCAGCATTCCATACTTTCTGATAAGCTTCGGTTGATTTGTCTTCCAGAGAAGCGTCGTGATCGTAATCATTGAAGTAAGTAGCTACCAAAGCATCTACATCAGCATCTTTGATTTCTTTGTGATATTCCATCAGTTCGCTTGCCGGACAGTAATCCACGTGATAGCCCATGCGTTGTTCTGCTTCTACCTTGTCACCATCGGTTACGGCTACATTATTCATCTGATCGCCGAAACGGATGATCAGCATATCCTGAGAGTCAGCCCAACCTGCGCAAACACGCATCCAGACAGCAATCTTATGCAATGTTTCTTCTTCTTTCCAGTAGCCTACCACTACTTTGCGACGGATGCGCATACGGGTACAGATATGTCCGAACTCGCGGTCGCCGTGAGCTGACTGGTTCAGATTCATAAAGTCCATATCCATTGTATCCCAAGGAATTTCCTTGTTGAACTGAGTATGCAGGTGCAGCAATGGTTTTTTTAATTGTTGCAGACCATGAATCCACATTTTAGCAGGAGAGAAAGTATGCATCCAAGTGATGACGCCTACACATTTGTCATCGTTGTTGGCTGCTTTGAATACAGCTTCCACCTCTTTAGAAGAGTTGGCCGTTCCTTTGTATACTACTTTAACAGGAAGTTTGCCCGATTCATTCAGACCGTTAACCATTTCGTTAGAGTGTGCGTCTACTGCGATTACTGCATCACCTCCGTACAAGAGCTGTGCTCCTGTTACGAACCATACTTCATACTGATCAAATACGTTATTCATAATGTTTTAATTTTTAATTTATAATCTTTACTTGTTTTATTGTCCGTAGTAAGCGTTCGGACCATGCTTGCGGCTGAAGTGTTTCTCTATCAGCAGCGGGTTCATTGTTAAATTCGGATTTACAGCATAGGCAATACTTGCCATTTTGGCAACTTGTTCCATCACTACTGCATTGTGTACTGCATCATGTGCATCTTTTCCCCAAGAGAAAGGCCCATGATTCTTGACCAATACTCCCGGTGTATGTACAGGGTTCAGGCCTTCGAAACGTTTTACGATCACGTTTCCGGTTTCCAGTTCATAGGCACCTTTTACTTCAGCTTCCGTCATGTCCGCTGTGCAAGGGATGGCATCATGGAAATAATCAGCGTGAGTTGTTCCGATATTAGGAATGTCACAACCGGCTTGCGCCCATGCGGTAGCATAAGTAGAGTGGGTGTGTACCACTCCTCCGATTTCGGGGAATGCTTTGTAGAGTACCACGTGAGTAGGAGTATCTGAGGATGGCTTCAGCCGTCCTTCGACGACTTTGCCATCCAGGTCCACTACTACCATATCTTCCGCTTTCATATCATCATAACTGACTCCACTGGGTTTGATGACTACCAGTCCCGTTTCACGGTCGATGGCAGAAACATTTCCCCATGTGAAGATGACTAATCCATGCTTCACCAATTCGAGATTGGCATGAAATACTTTTTCTTTCAGTTCTTCCAGCATATTGATTATAATTTAAATTTCGGGTCCTTGCGGTAGGCTTTGCCGTTGAATTTATACAAGGCTGCACCCCGTTTGGAACCCAGTTTATCTATTTTATCCGTCTTTTCGATAAAGTCCATTTCTGCGACACGCTTGCGGAAATTCCGTTTGTCCATCGGTTCGCCGTAAATAGCTTCGTAGAGACTTTGCAGTTGGGACAGTGTGAACAGTTTCGGCAACAGGTTGAATCCGATAGGCTCGACAGATGCTTTCTGTTTCATCATCTCCCGTGCTTTATCGACCATCTCCGGATGGTCGAAAATCAGTGCGGGGAGTTCGTTGATGTTTACCCAGTAAGCATTGTGCTTCTGAACCAGTTCGCGGTCGTACTCATTGATGTTGATCAGCGCATAGTAGGCAATCGAAACTACCCTTTCGCCCGGATCGCGGTCGATGGCGCCGAAGGCTCCCACCTGTTCCATGTATACGTTTTCCAAACCTGTAAGTTCAGCTAGTACACGTTTGGCAGCATCGTCCACGCTTTCGTCTTTTTGCACGAATCCTCCCATCAGTGACCATTCGCCCATTGCCGGTTCGAAGTTTCTCTTCAGCAGCAGCAGGCTTATTTCGCCTTCATTAAAACCGAAGATGATGCAGTCGATACCGAGATAGAAGGTAGGATTCGAACTATAATAGTTTTTCATCGTTTGAATGAATTTATTTAATTACCAGAAATACCAGTAGAAAGCAGCAGTGATAGCAAGGATGATTGCTGTATGAATAATATCCCAGTGATCCCAGCTTGCACGGGTAGCTGCTTTTTGTTCTTTAGTAGCTGTGCCGAATACCAGTCCCTGAATCTTTTCCGCTGTCGGAGCTTCCGTGGCAAGGCTGACTACAATAACTACGATGATACAGAACAGGAACATCCATCCGCAGAAGAACAGCCAGTTCATATCGTAGAATAAATATTTGAAGGTAGAATCTGCCACTTCACCTGCGTTACTGTAATATACTTTGGCACCCAGACGAGTCAGACCGATGACCATACCGGCGATCAATCCCCACATACCACCTTGGGCAGAAGTACGTTTCCAGCAGATACCCAGCAGGAAGGCAGCGGCAATACCCGGAGCCAATACAGACTGAACATCCTGCAAATAAGTATAAAGTACGTCACCTACGCTACGCATGATAGGAATCCAGAGAATACCGAGGATTACGATCACTACAGTTGCTATCTGACCGATACCTACCAGTTTCTTTTCCGGAGTCTCCGGACGGAAGCGTTTGTAGAAGTCGATTGTAAACAACATGGCAGATGAGTTGAACAGTGAAGCCAGCGAACTCATCAAGGCAGCGAGGATACCGCATACTACCAGACCTTTCACACCGGCAGGAAGCAATTTAGCTACCAGGGTAGGGAAGGCGGCGTCAGCGTTGGCAGTACCATTGGCAAGCATCGGGAGGAAACCTTCGCCACCGGCACCGATATATTTTTGATGTAATGCAAAAGCAATCATGCCCGGAATCAGGAACAGGAATACAGGCAACAGCTTCAGGTAAGCACCGAAGATAGTACCGCGACGGGCTTCTTTTTCATTCTTTCCCGAAAGTACACGCTGTACGATGAACTGGTCAGTACACCAATACCAGAAACCGATAATGGCAGAACCGATCAAAGCACCCAGCCAAGGGAAGTTCGCGTCATCATTGCTACGGATCAGGTTGGTCATGGTATCGCCGTAATCATTGACCGTAACGGCTCCGCAAACTCTCATCATTTCGTCCCAGCCTCCCAGTTCTTTGAAACCGAGAACAAGGATAATCAATGAGCCTAACAGAAGAATCGGAGTCTGAAGTACAGAAGTATAAAGTACCGACTTCATACCACCGAAGATCGTATATAGTGCAGTGAGAACAACCAGTCCGATGGCAGCAATCCAGAAGAAGTCAATTCCCCAGAGTTCTTTGATACCGAATACTTGCTGGAATACCAGACCTCCGGCATATACTGTAACCGCTACCTTGGTCAATACATAACTTACCAGTGAGATGACCGATAAGATGGTACGTGACTGAGGATTGTAACGGCGTTCCAGAAATTCCGGCATCGTGTATACCATGCTTCGTGAATAGAAAGGTACGAATACCCATCCCAGAATCAGGATCATCCATCCCTGAATTTCCCAGTGAGCCATCGCCATACCGCTTGAAGCTCCTGCTCCCGCCAGTCCGATCAAGTGTTCCGAGCCGATGTTTGATGCGAAGATAGAGGCACCGATCGCAAGCCATGTTGCGTCACGTCCGCCTAAGAAATAATCTGCCGAGTCATTTTGTTTTTGTCTGACTACCCAAACAATAATACCTATCAGAGCCAAAAAGAAGACTCCAATTACTAGCCAATCTAATGCTTCCACAATAAATTTGATTTATAAGTTAATATTATTTCTCTATCGAGAATTTAAAGATACATTCGCTGTTGTACGTTTGTCCCGGTTCCAGCACAACGGACGGCCAGTCGGCTTTGTTGGGGCTGTCGGGGTAGTGTTGTGTTTCGAGGCAGACAGAAGCACGTTGGTTGTAAACGATACCTTTCTTTCCGCTTACGGTTCCGTCGAGGAAGTTACCTGTGTATACCTGAATACCCGGTTCGTTGGTATATACTTCCAGTGTGATTCCGGTTTCGGGAGACGTCAGTCTGGCAGCTACCTGAGAGATGTCACCCTTGGTGTTGAGCACCCAGTTGTGGTCGTATCCGTTGCCGTTCTTCAGTTGGACGAAGTCGTAGTTGTTGATATCTTTGCCTACCGCTTTCGGAGTAGTGAAGTCCATCGGAGTATCTTTGACCGGAGCGATTTCGCCGGTTGTCATGAAGGTGCTGTCTACCGGAGTATAGTAATCTGCATTTACATACATGATGTTGTCTGTCGATGTTTTTGACGGATCACCAGCCAGATTGAAGTAAGAGTGGTTGGTCATGTTGATGATTGTCTTTTTGTCGGTAGTAGCGCTGTATTTGATATCGATGGCATTGTCATCTGTCAGTTGATAGGTTACTTTAGCAGTCACATTTCCGGGGAAATTCGCGTCACCGTCCGGAGAGATAAGAGTCAGTTCCAATGTTGCCGGATCGATAAGGTTGGCTTCGTATACTTGGTATTGCCATCCTTTCGGACCTCCGTGCAGACAGTGGCCAAAGTTGTTTTGCGGCAGTTGGATGGTATCTCCGTCCAGTACAAAACGCCCTTGGTTGATGCGGTTGGCGTAACGGCCGATAGAAGCACCGAAATCACTGGGTACATTAATATAATCAGCAATGCTGTCAAAACCTAAAACTACATCCTGCATCTTGCCGTTCTTGTCGGGCACCATGATGGACACGATGCGTCCGCCGAAGTTAGTGATGCATACTTCCATACCCGCCTTATTCTTTAAGGTATAAAGAGCTGTTTGGGCATTGTTCACTTCTGTTTGAAATTTTGCCGGGTCAAGACCGGATAAAGTCAGCTCGGAAGCCGGCTTGTTATTGCACGCGGCAAGCATCAGCGCGGCAATTCCTGCAAGTAGAAAATGTTTTTTCATGGTTTTATTTTTAATGTAAATGAGATGCTTATCTTATTTTGGGTGTAAAAGTAACACTTTTGTTTGGTGTATCAAATACACTTGTATATGTTGTGCAACATAAAAGGATAAGAACTTTACTGTTACGTATAAAACTATCGCATGTTCCCATCTTCGGAGCGGGATCGTTGTATTGCATTTTCTCTTTCTATATAGAGCTGGATAGTTTCTAGGGCTTGGAACCAGAGTTTCACCAGCTTGAAACTAAAGTTTCTTCAGCTTGAAACTAAAGTTTCCTCTGCTTGAAACTAGAGTTTCATCCGCTTGGAACCGTTGGTTCCGGCATATGGAAACGAATGGACCTACGCATGACCTGTCGGCAAAGTCCGGTAGATATAGCAGCACTGTGACGGCAAAAATTGCCATCACAGTGCTGTCACTGGTTGCTGTCACAGCTTTACTTCTTCATTATAAGCGAGTTATGCTCTGTTTTGTGACGGTGACAGCAAAACACATATTTATTTTTCTATAGAGAGTTATTGGAGTTTCTTCCCCCAATATGTCTTTTGATTACCTTGGGCCGCATACACAATCGTATGTGTCCGCGGACTGGCTTCCCAGTCGACTTCGCGTTGCAGATAGAGTACTACTCCGGCGCTTGTCGTGATGGTTTGAGTCGCTGCATCAAATGTCCATGTAGCATTTTTCCAGCTGCCGGAAGTTATCTTATGCGTGTCGAGATCATAGGTCATCGTTTCGGAAGTCCGTTGGGTGCCTGTACTGTTGGTCAATGCCAGATGTTCCCAGTCTCCCGCTATTTCATTTTCCGTGATAGGTGCTTGCGGAACGGCTCCGTAACGTTCGGGCATAACGAGAGGCCATCCGTTGGCATCCCAGCGGATGCTGCGTACATGTCCCATCATGATGGCGTTGGAGTATTCATTGCCGCCTACGTTCACGGGGAAACGTCCTTGTGAAGTATAGAACCAGTTGCCGGCTCCGTCATCGAAGATGCCGCAATGGGAAATTCCTACCCAGCCGTAGCTGTTGTCGAACCGGTAAGGAGCAGTCAGTATCGGATATAGTTGCGCGCTTCCCATAGCGGAATTTCCGTGTATGTCTACATAAGGACCGTCGATGTTTCTGGAACGGCAGACACGTGTGTTGTATTCCACCGACAGTGAACCGTAAGCTAAGAACAGATAGTAATAACCGTCCCGATAGATCACTTCGGGACCTTCGGATGCCTGCCAGCGGCTGCTGCCACGTGTGGCGATTATCTTTCCATACCCCGAATTGTCTTCCCCCGTGATGTCCCAGGGATTTCCCAAAGCATTCAACGGCTTGCCGTCTTCCGGATTTACCTGCAGGGCAGCGATACCGCTGTGCCATGAACCATAGATCAGCCAGTGTTCGCCATTTTCCGTTATTATATAAGTAGGGTCTATCGCATTGATTTTAAAATACCCTTCCCAGTCATTGATGCTGCTGCGCCCATAATCCGTCTTTCCCTTATCGCTGGCAGAGCAGACAACGAATCCTTTGTCTTCCCATATATTACTTGCCGGATCGGAAGTTTCCATCAGTCCGATAAACGCGCGTTCGGTCCATGAACCGTCAAAGTTGCCGTTGTTCTCAATTTCCGGTTTTCCGGTTTGGATGTAGTTCGTGATTACGATGGAATAATACATACGGTATTTTCCGTTCGATACTTTTCGTGCAACAGGTGCCCAGTATCCGTAAGACGGATTGTCAATCGGTTCCAGTCCCATCTCTTGACGGTAGGCATTCAGCTTTTCTTTGATCCATGTCGGGGGTGTTTCACTCATAGTTGCTCCCAGGTACTCCCAGTTTACGAGGTCTTTGGAACGCCGTGCGTGGAAGTGTCCGTTTCCGCTGTGCGCGTTTCCGTAAGAAGCGTCTGTCTGATACATATAGTAATATCCGTCATCAGCTTTCATTACCGTAGGGTCGTGTACGTTGGCAAGGTTCCAGTCATAACGGTTGCTCCAGGCTGAGAAACTTGTGTAGTCGTCTACATACGTGGGTGCTTCGTACGCTGCCAGTTCATCGCTCAGTGTCTCGGCGGGAGTCGTGAAAGAAGTTTCCTCCGAGTATCTGGGCTCTTCGTTGTAAAGGGTGACAAAGGCTCTTACGTAATACGTCGTCTGTGGAGTCAGGCCGGTCAGGGTCGTACTGATTTCCGATCCTCTGACTTCGGAGGTCGTGTCATAAATGTCCGGATGGGATGCCGTGGCGTAGCAGAATCCCCGTTTGACGATATTCACTCCTTCCGTTCCGCTGATATTGGCGGATAAGGTTGCTTTGTTGTATCCCACATTTGTATATGCCGGCGTTGTGATGCTTAAAGCTCCTGATGCGGAGTTTTCATCATCGTCACTGCACGCTGCCAGAGCGAGCGTGCAACAGAGTAGAAGATAGATGGTCTTTAAGTATTTCATATCTCAGTCTTTCTTTTTTTAGATTGTTTTGATGTTTATTCGTTAGAAGCGCTTCCGGTGTCCCATCCCGGATTCTGTCCCAGATTGGGTGCCCGTTTCACTTCGTTGGCAGGTATCGGGAAGTAGTAACTCTTGGGATTGACAAACGTGCGTGAATTGACCGTTTCTGCCAGTCCGAAGGTATAGGAGGGAGTATCTGCGCTGCCGGTGACTTTCACTCCATAAAGATTCAGCAACTGGTTGTAACGGGGCTTTCCGGTTTCTCCCGTAGAAGTAACATTGTCATATAGTTTCCAGCGGCGTACATCGAAGAAACGATGATCTTCGAAAGCCAGTTCGATGCGTCTTTCGTTGCGGATACGTTCGCGGAGTTCACTTTGCGACATATCTGCATAGGCCGGCATACCGGCACGGGCGCGTACCTCATTGATATAACTGTATGCCTTGGCAGGTCCTTCCGCTTCATTATAGGCTTCGGCGGCATTCAGCAGAATTTCGCCATAACGGAAAATCATCCATGCGTGAGGATAGGTGGCCGGTTCTTTGCAGGAAATGTTATTCACGAACTTTTTCAGATAGTATCCGGTGTAGGTGCCTCCCATGGCTGAGGTGTAATCCACTCCTTTGTCCGCATCCGAGTTGTAGCGTACATCGATGGCGCGTCTTTCTTCTTTGTCGGCACGTCCCCACATCATGCCTTGATAGAAGATGGTTTGTGCCAGACGCGGGTCACGGTCTTTATACGGATTGGCGGCATCGTAGGTACTGCCGTTCTCATCGATCCGTTTGCCGTTGCTCATTTCGTAAGCGTCCACCAGATTCTGTGTCGGGTTGGTACGTCCGTTTCCGGAGAAAGAACCGGTAAAGCCTACCGGCAGGAATACTTTTTCTACCTGATTGGTATTCCATACGGAGCGTGCAAGGATAATTTCATTGTTGTATACCGGATTGGTCGTGAAACATTCGTAATAGTCATTCTCCGGATTTCCCGTATTGTACAGTCGGTAAGGATAACTTTGCTTGTTATTCTGAGTGATGAAGTCGGCTGCTGCCTGTGCCGCATTCGCCCAGTATGCGGTGTTGCCGTCCGGATTGTTCAGTTTGGAAGCACGGTAGAGCAGGGCTCTTGCCTTTAAAGCATAAGCGGCGGCTCCGTTGACACGTCCCCAGTTGGATGCTTCATCGCTGTAGCGGAAGGGAAGCTGGTTTTTGATCTGGTCGCATTGGTCGGCTACCCATTCAAGTGCTTCGGCAGCGGGAGTACGGGACATGTTCATTGCCGAAGGATCGGACAAGTCGAAGATGATCGGTTCGCCGGATTCATCTTCCGCAATGACAGGGGCAGCGCCGAACCAGCAGATTAAGTCGAAATGGAAGATAGCGCGAAGCAGTCTGGCTTCTGCGCAGTAACGGTCGTAAAGGCGGTTGTCGTCGCCGTCTTTCTCCGTATTTCCTACTACGGATGCCTTGGCGTTCTTCAGAAACATATTACATTTCCGAATCCCGTATAAGTCGGTGTTCCAGAAGCCCAGCAGGGGATGGTCGCCGGCGGTGTATCCGTCGCTGCCGATCTTTGTATAATAATGAAGTCCCCAGCAGGTCACTGCATTATCCGTCATACAGTCACGTGAAGCACCTGTGAACTGGTCGTCCGACAGTGGCGCCAGTCCGTCCGGCAGATTCGTGTAGATGTTGGCGAGGAACTCGCGTGTCAGGTTCTGGTTATTGAACACTTTCTTTTCAGACAAGGAGGCATCGTACTCTTTGTCGAGGTAGTCGCTGCACGAACTGCCTGCGAGTGCGAGGACCAGAGTAACTATATAAGTTGATATTCTTTTCATAATTCTTTGCTGTTTTATTGAATGATTAGAATCCGATATTCACACCGAACGTAAATGAACGTGTCTTGGGATATGCCCAGATATAGTTGGTCGGGTTTTCCGGATCAAAGCCTTTAGGCAGATGGCTCCAGTTGCACAGGTTGTAGCCGCTGAAGTAAAGACGGCATTTCGTCATATTGACTTTAGAAATCAATCGTGCAGGAAGTGAGTAGCCGACTTCCACATTGCGCAATGAAAGGAAATCTCCATTGACTACCCAGATGGTAGACTCATTGTAAGGATAGTTCCGGTCGAGGTCACTGAAGGAAGTAGACAAACGCGGATATTTGGCGTTGATATTGCGCGGGTCTGTCGGATCATCGGTATAATATCCCCATGTGTTGGTGATTTCATGAGTGGAAGTACCTCCCCAGCCGAAACCATAGTCCATATTCTCGCGACAGGGAACGGTGCGGTTCAGATAAGCCGTCAGCACGGCACGTGCGTCGAAACCTTTCCAACTGAAACCTAAACGGATGGTCGGGATTAATTCCGGAATATTCGTGTATCCGGTCGGTACTTTGTCGTAGCTGTCTATTTTACGGTCGCCGTTCGTATCCTGGAATACGGCATTGCCGAGCTTGTATTTACCGGCAGCGTTCCACGGATATTTCTGAGGATTGGCAACGGCATCTTCATACGACTCCGGAATCAGGTCGGGATTACTGGCCCATTGTTTCCAGATCAGGAGCTGGCTCTGATCGATACGGTTGCCGGTTCTTGCCTGATAAGCGTAATCGGGAGTCAGTTCATCCATTTCGGTGATTTTGTTGGTGTTGAAAGTCAGCATACCGTCGATATAGTATTCAAAATCACCGATCCGGTTGCTATGTCCTAAAGTGATCTCAAAACCTTTCGTTTCGGCCTTGCCGTAAGAGTCTTGCGGAGCGTTTACACCGAATAAGCCGGGCACGGTGGAACGGGATACCAGAATATTGGAACGCCATTCCTTGAAGAAGTCCACAGAACCGTAGATTTTCTTGTTCCACAAGTCGAAGTCAACGCCGAAGTTTGCCATATCTGAGATTTCCCATTTGATATTCTTGTTGCCGGCTGTCGATTCATATACACCTTCCGTGTAAGATTGGGAAGTACCGAAATTATATCCGCCTCCTTCGGTGAATGTACCTTGGTACGGGTAGCGGCTGACGCCTGTTACGGCTTGTCCTGCCCGTCCATAGGATGCGCGGAGTTTCAGGAGATTCACGAACGAGTTCTTCAGCCATGATTCTTCGGAAAGTACCCATCCCACGGAACCGCCGGGGAATGTTCCGAAGCGTTCGCCGTCGGCATAATTATCACTGCCCATGCGGGAGATATTACCGGAAAGGATATACCGGTTGTTATATACATAGGTAGCCTGTGCATTATAAGAGAGGTAGCGGTTGGATGATTCCTGTCCGCGTACTACATTCTGATAAGTACGGATAAAAGCCTGGGCATTGACGGCATGTTTGCCGAAGGTATGTTCGTATGCCAGTCCTCCGTTCATATTGAGATTATAGTAATAGTCACGTGGAGAAGTGGTGGCATTGGGCAGTGCTTTGTATGTTCTCATGCGTTGGTATGTATATTCCGACGGGTCGTTGACATCAGCCATATAGTTATAGTAGTAGACATTGACATCGGCTTGCTGCACCTTCTGGAATGTTTCGTAAGAGTCGAAACTGAACGTCATCTTGGCTTTCAGTCCGGGAACGAGGGCATCCAGGTTTCCGGTAGCCGTTACGGTTGTATAGAGGTTACGGCGGCGGTTCTGTTCCACACCACGTCCGGCGATTTGTGCGGCACCGTTTTTACTGTCGCTGCTGGTCGGCATAAAGAATTCACCGTTCGGGCAGAATACGGGATACACCGGAAGGTTTTCGCCGGCTCCCCAGGTAAAGAGGTTCCATACGTCAATGCCCGGTTGGGAGATATTGTCGATACGTCCGCCCAAGTCCATCGATACATTCAGGAACTTGTTTACATCGATGTCGATGTTCGAACGCAGGTTATAGCGGTTCAATACTTCCTGTGTGCTGTAGCCTTCGTTCCATTCCGTCCATTTGGTGTCGAACAAACCTTCCTGGCGGAGATAAGAGAAGGAGACATAGTAGCGTGCACGTGCGTTACCGCCGCTGACAGACAGGTTGGTACGGTATTGCGGAGCTGCATCCCGCAGCATGGTGTCGTGCCAATTCGTATTGAAGTATTTGTATTTGGCCATTCCTTCCAACTGCTCACCGTTGCAGACACGACGGTAGTATTCCAAGTCTTCATCGGAATATTCGGGACTTAATCCGTCCAGGTATCGTGCCTGATTACGGCTCAGCGCATAGTTATAAGAATTCTGGCTTTCGGGGATTCCGGCAATAGTCTGGAAGCCGACTTCTTGTGTGAAGTTGATTTTAGTCTTACCGGTTTCTCCACGTTTGGTCGTTACGAGTACTGCGCCGTTGGCTCCACGCATTCCATAGATAGCGGTGGCGGCGGCATCCTTCAATATCGTAATCGATTCAATAGGGTAGGCATCGAGGAATGAGAGGTCACGTTCCACATTGTCGACGATGATCAGCGGACTGCGTGCGCTGGCATTCATGGTACGGATGCCACGGATATACATAGCCGTTTCACTCCATCCCGGTTCGGATTGCGCTTCATACGTCTCTACACCGGTGACAGTGGAGGTAAACGCATTCTGCAAAACGGTTACCGGATGTTTTTCCAGTTCTTCTCCGGTGACGATGGAGGTGGACTCTGTCACAAACTTCTTGGGTTTGCGGTTGAAAGGAAGCGGAGTTGTATGAGCATATTCATCCAGGTCGGCATCCATGACAATCTTGAAGTTCTCTTCGAAGTCGGCAATGGCCGTTGTCGGCAGATAACCTACGCTGCTTACATAAAGCTCGTCGGCAGGTTTTACATTCTTCAAAGTGAAGAAACCGTCCTTGTCCGAGAGTGCGATGCGGCTTGCTTCCGCTACGTTGACCACCGCACCTGCGATAGGTTCACCCTCTGCATTTACGATTCGTCCTTTCAGTACTTTAGCATCTTGCGCCCATCCGTTGCCCAGCATGAAAACTGTGGCTACGGTGAGCAGGATTCTTTTGAATCCTGTCTGTATGTTATTTAATTTCATCGGTTGCATATTCATTCAGTTAATTGTTCCAACCCGGGTTGTTTTCGATATTCGTTTTCCATACTTCTCCTTCCGGTATCGGGTAGAGATACATTTTCTCTGTAAATACCCGGTTCTGGGCAACTTTACGTGTATAGACAAACTTTCCGTTTTCCTTGGTAATCTCCATTCCGTAGATAGGACGTGCCAATGCTTTTTCCGCTACATTCCAGCGACGTACGTCCCATGCACGATGATCTTCAAAAGCGAGTTCGACGGTACGTTCCTTGCGGATGAAGTTACGGCGGTCGGCTATGGTCTGAAGATCGCTGCGGTCTGTGAGTTTGGCAGTCATTCCTACACGGTCACGGAGAGGCTGGATGGCATTCAGTACGTCCGTACGTGACCCGCCGGCTTCATTCAAGGCTTCTGCGTAGTTCAATAAGATTTCCGCATAGCGGATGATAATCCAGTTACGATAGTTGCTGCCGGTATGGTTATTGTTCAGGATCACTTCCGGAATATACTTGCGGGTATAGTATCCGGTCGGCGTTGCATTCGCATTTCCTTGCGGGTTATCCCGTTGTCCTTTGAGTACATTAATTATGCCATTACCCCAGTTCACACCGTTGTAGAGTACGGTAGCTGCCAGACGCGGGTCGCGGTTGCTGTAAGGATCATTGCTCTTGTATCCGCTGGTGTTGTTGATGGCGGGAGTGGCTGTTCCATTATAAACAGGGGCACCGGTTTCATCATAACTGCTGAAAGGAGACTGCCCGTTTGCCATATCGTACATATCCACTAAATTCTGTGACGGGCACAAACCTCCGTTGCCGCCTTCGCCTACCGGCGTATCGTTATAGATCGCTCCCCATCCTACAGCCACATCATTACGCCAGAAAATCGTTTCGTTATTTTTCTCGTCATGTGCGTTCTTCAGAATAGCATTGGTGTAGCAGGTCTTCGGATCGGTGTCGGTCGTGTAAAGTCCGTAGAGCGTTCCGTAATCCGTCATGAAGCTTTGCGCTGCATCGGCGGCTTGCTGCCAGCTGATACCCGATTCACTTCTGAAACGGTCGCTTGCCATGTAGAGCATGACACGTGAATACAGTGCACGTGCCATTGGCTGGCTGATACGTCCGGGGTTGCCCGATTCGGCAGAAGTAGCTTTATCCATCAATCCTTCTTCGCAATCTTTCAGTTCTTTCAGAATGAAGTCAACTACATATTCTTTCAAGGAAGGGCGGGTGGTATAGTTGCTGAGCAAGTCTCCGTCCGGATCGAGTACATCTGTAACCAGAGGGACGGGACCGTAGCGGAGAAACATTTCCCAGTAGAAATAAGCACGGAGGAAATGAGCTTCCGCCTTGTATTGTTTCACATAGGTAGCGTGTGCTTCTTCCGAGTCATCCGTAGCTTTGGGCACGTCGTCGATGTTCTTTAACAGCATATTGCATTTGCGGATACCCCGGTAATAGTGTTCCCATGTGTCGGTGAGTTCAGTGGCGGCACCGCTGGCATAATAGTTGCCGATGTTGAAACTTGTACGCGTGCCGCCGCTGGCGTAGCTGGTTTCGGCTAAGTCGGTAGCTGCATCCATCCATGAGTTGTTGATGCGGCAGGCACCGTGGCGCAGGAAGTTGTAAGTATCGAAATGGAACTCACGGGTAGTAGTCCATTGGCTGAATACCTCTTCTTCTGTCAGTTCGTTGCTGGGCTGTTTGTCCAGAAAACCACCGAATATATCTTCACAGGAAGTCAGGGCGATTCCGGCGGTTGCCAACCAAAAGGCGGTATATATGATTGTCTTTTTCATGTCTTATATCTGTTAGAATTTAATGTTTACACCAAAGTTCACTGTCTTCATAATCGGGTAACGGTTGGAACCTTCACTTTCCGGATCGCAAAGACCATCCAGTTTATCCCACGTGATGAGATTGTTTGCATTTACATAGACGCGGCATTCGTTCATGGCTACTTTTCTGATCCATCGGGCCGGAAGCGAGTAGCTTAGTTCGATATTCTTCAGACGAAGGAAGTTACCGTTTTTCAGGAAGAACGAGTTTTTACGCTGGTTATGGTCGCCGTAGCTGTCATAATGGAGCAGCGGATAACTGGCATGGGTAAGGTTGTATGCTTCCGACTGGTTGGGATTCCAGCGGTTCAGATGATGTTCTTTTACCTTACCGCCATTCACGAAAGCGTACATTGCTTCCGCATCATAATATCTGGAAACATGATCTACTCCCTGAAACATGATGCTGAATCCGATGCCTTTGTATTCGCATCCCAGAGACAAGGCGTAAGTGTTTTCGGGAACATCGCTATAGCCGATAAATGTTTCATCACGGCTATCGATAAATCCGTCTCCGTTCATATCACGGTATTTCAGGTCGCCTGCCTGTACGTTGCCGAAAGTAGAAACCGGAAAATCGGGATTGTTCAGGTCGGCTTGGGTCACAAAACCATCGCATACCAGACCGAAGTATTGGTTGATCGGATGACCTTCCTGTTTGCGATATGCTGTCTTTGTGGCGGGTTCGTCCATGTTCCGGATTTCATTGCGGGCGTGTGAGAAAGTCAGACTTGCATTATAGGTAAAGTCCTTTCCGATATGGTTCGCATGTTTCAGTTCGATTTCGAAGCCCTTGTTGTTGGTCTCTCCCAGATTGCCGGCAGCCATATTGACGCCTACCCATTGCGGACGGGTGAGGTAAGGAGTCAGGATATCGTTTCTCTTTTCGTAGAATACGTCGATATTACCGTTCAACAGTCCGTTCCATAAACCAAATTCCAGTCCCAGGTTGTATTTGTGAGCACGCTCCCAAGTCACTGCATAGTTAGGGTACTGGCTTTCATAGATACCGGTATATCCGGTTGTTCCGAAGTGATAGTCGTTGGCTATCTGTGTCCACACTGCCTGATACAGGAAACGTTGTTTTACGCCATTCACTTTGTATACATCGTTACCTACTTCACCATAGGATGCACGGATTTTCAGATTGTTCAGCCAGTCTTCCGTTCCTTTCATGAAAGCTTCGTTGCTGATTCTCCATCCTACGGAGAAAGAAGGGAAGAAACCGAAGCGTCTGCCTCGCATGAAGTTTTCCGAACCGTTATAGCCGAAGTTGACTTCTGCCAGGTAACGGTCGTCGTAGCCGTATGTGGCACGCCCTACCAGTCCTTGGTAGCGTTCGGCAAGGTCTGCCTGATAACGGTAGTCATTCTGGTTGTACAGTGCCATAGCGGTGATATCATGTTTCCCGAATTTGCGTGCCCAGTTCAGCTGGAATTCCATATAAAGTTTATAAGTAGTAGTCTGGTTATTGCCCAGATAAGCAAGTTCCGTATCTGTATTGAACTGGGTATAAGCGTCTATTGAATTATAATTAGTACGGTCATTCAGCTCATAAGTGGCAAAGTCGGCATTGAAAGCACGCATATAGTAAGCGTCGTAGTCGAAAGATACCATTCCTTTTGCTGCCAGCCCTTTGGTGAGCCAGTCCATCTTATAATCCACAATGAAATTTGTTTCATTGATCGTATTGGTGGAGCGGTAGAAACCGGCTTTGGCTAAACGTGCTACGATATTATTCTGATATTGTGAGCTGCCGCTGTATAATGTCTTTTGGTCTTCGCCTTCACCCACGGTGTAGGATACCGGGAACAACCATCCCGGAGTATGATTCATTTCGTAAAAAGCCTGACTGTAGGATCCGTCCCTCGCTTCATTCGAGTTCGGGCCTCTGCGTTCTTCGAAACGTGTTCCGAAGTTGACTGAAAGAGTCAGGTCTTTGGTCATCAGAAAGTCGAGATTGGCACGGAAAGCGAAACGCTTGAAGCTTGAGTTCGACTTGTTTCCGTATTCGTCCTGACTGAATTCCTTGAACAATCCCTGTTGGTTGTAATATTCGGCAGAAGTAAAGTAACGCATACGTTTGGTACCGCCCTGTATATTGACATTGTAGCGTTGTGCCGGTGCACTGTTGCGCAAAACGGTGTCATACCAGTCTACATTCGGGTAGAGGAGGGCATCGATTCCGTTGAGTTGTCCGGCTGAGGCTCTTTTATACATTTCGATGTCGGATGCCGAATATTGAGAAGGTAGTCCGTCATTAGCCAGCGCTTCTTCCAATAATACAACCGAATTGTAAGAATCCAGATAAGTATCCTGGCGGGTAGGGGACTGTATTTGCCAGTTGGCGGTCAGGCTGACGGTCGGTTTCTGTTCCTTACCACGCTTCGTTGTAATCAGCATCACACCGTTTGCACCACGTACACCATATACGGCAGTAGCGGAAGCATCTTTCAACGTAGAGATCGATTCGATATCATCCGGAGCAATCTGTGAGAACTCGCGTTCTACGCCGTCTACCAGAATCAACGGTTGGTTGTCTCCTGCGAAAGAAGCACGGCCACGGATATAAATCTTCATATCGTCAGCCCCCGGCGCACCGGAAGTCTGAGAAGTGATTACACCCGAAATCTTACCGGCAATCGCCTGTGAAATATTGGCTGCTGGAGATTTCAACAGTTCTTTGGAAGAAACCTGCGAGATGGCACCTACCACACTCTCTTTCTTCTGCGCACCGTAACCGACCACTACGACTTCATCCAGCACTTCCGTGTCTTCCTCCATAGTGATATTCAGTTTCGTCTTGTTGGATACAGGAATTTCCTGTGTCTTATAGCCGATATAACTGATTTGTAACACGGCTTTCGGTCCGACCGTCAGTTTGAAGTTACCGTCAAAGTCGGTAATAGTTCCGTTTGTAGTTCCTTTCTCAAGTATGCTTGCACCAATGGCGGCTTCGCCTTTGGTATCAACTACCCGTCCGGTGATCTGCTTGTTCTGCGCATACACCCATTGGCTGAATGTAGCGAGGCAGAGTATCAGTATAAAATTCTTCATGTATACTAAACTTTAAGGTTTAATTCTTTTTCTTTTTCATAATAGCCTGTATCTCATCGATTGTCAGTGCTTTGTTGTAGATAGCGATGTCGTCGAACATAAATCCGGGATCCGGATCGCCCCATGTCCATGCCTGATTTCCGCCCAATGAGATGTATTTCAAGTCTGCACCGTTGGTGAATATTCCGGAGATGGTATTGCCGTCACCGCTGCCTGATACTGTCCATGAATTAGCGACTTCTCCGTCGAGGTAGATTTTGCAGGTGGTAGTCGTGAGAACAGCCGTGTAAAGATGCCATTCATGATCCTTCAGCCAGTCTTCCTCACAAACGATTCCATCTGCTGCATATTCCGAACAATAAACGGTGTTGACACCTTTCTCGTTCTGTGCGGCGGTGAAGTCTGTCCATCCGTTACAGTTTATTTGGGCGAGTCCGCGGGATTGCAGGACAAACAATGGCCATATATTCTCTGATCCTGCTGACGGCTCATTTCCGTACGCTGTGAACAGCGGTGAATAACGGTAATCATCCGACCCTCCGGCATTCTTGGCATTCACCCATACACTGATACTCACTTCCTGAGATTCTACGGAGTGGGAAAGAGCATCCTGAGGCAACATCAGATAATTAGTGCCTTTAGAGCCGGCTACGTTCTGGAATATTTGTCCGAAACCTTTGTCTTCCACTGAAACTATTTTGCCCGAACCTACGATTTTTGCATCTCCGGCTCCTTCTTCAAAGGTATTGATGTAGACGGGAGTCGGCAGAGCCAATGTCTTGTCTTCCATAATCTGCTTGATCTGTTCCGGAGACAATTCTTTGTTATAGACTGCGAAGTCGTCAAACATGAATCCCGGATCGGGATCGCCCCAGTCGAACGCCTGATTTCCGCCTAAAGTGATGTATTTGTAGTTGGCACCATAAATGAATGCACCTTCAATTGTATTGTTATCTCCGGTACCTGCTACCTGCCATTCGTTCTTCAGTTCGCCATCCATATATACTTTGGCGGAAGTAGCGGTGAGAGTTACTGTATAGTAATGCCACCCATGATCGGCTAACCAGTCAGTGGCGTCATGATATAGAGCATTGGTACCATTTACATTCTGTGCATCATCAAAGTTGCACCATCCGGCATTATTCAGTTGTAATGTTCCTCTTACATACAATGCAAACATAGGCCAGTTGTCTGTATTGGCAGTACCTGCTATGCCCGGTGCCTGTCCGTGAGCGCTGAATAATGGTGACCACATATAAGTGGATGAGATTCCGGCATCCTTCGCATTCACCCACATACCGATAGACATTTCCTTCGTTTCGGCAGAATGTGACATAACATCTTCCGGAAGCAACAAGTAATTCTGACGCATTCCTCCGGGGATATTCTTGAATACGGTTCCGAAGGCGCTATTATCATCTGTAACAAAGCTGCCACCGCCAATGATCTGTAGTCCGGTAGTCGTTTCGAAAGTAGCTTGATAAACAGGATCCGGCACATATACTCCGCCACCGATATTCGGTCCCTGAGCATCGCTGTCCGAGAAGGTATTTGTCCAGATCTTCAGATCATCGTAATAGGCTTCGGCTGTTTCCGTATCCGAACCATAGCCTAAATATATATAGGTGGCAGATGACAATAAATCGATCATATTGGAATAATCGAAGTCACCTACGCTCACAGCCCTTGTCTTTCCGGAACTGATGCTGGCATGGTTGTTGGTATCGTATTTCTTGGTGCCATCGATATAAATGGCGTATCCTTTCCCTGTGAAAGTCAAGGCAACATAATGCCATGTCCCGTAAGGTATTGCGTTCGTTACACTGACTTCCGGATCATTTACGTCCAGATAGCCTCCTGTGCCGGTATAGCTCAGAAAAGCATTTGCAGTGAAATACAGTTTGTTCGTTCCATCACTGAAAGAGATCAGTGCACCTGTATGGTCTGTTTTAGTCGGCTTTACGAAAAAACTGAATGAGACTCCTGTCTGGATATCTGCACCGATAAGAGGGTTGGGAATGCGGAGATATCCGCCGTTGGCGTGCATAACTCCACTTTCTCTTTCGTCATCCTGTACGATTTCCGGTATCTCCTGATCTGCACTGTATGCAAAACCTTCTCCCGATACAGGTGTTTCGCCTTCGGTGGCAGTAGAGTTGAAATCTTCGTCAAATGTAAATTCAGCTATTAATTTAGCGGAGGTATCCGGCTTTGCCGGAAGTTTTTGATTTCCTGCCGGTGGATCGGCTTCTCCCCAATCCTGACAAGAACTCATGCTGAGAACGGTAAGAATTGCCATAAGTAGTAACGGCCATTTCCTTGTCTTCATAGATATTGATATTAATGGTTCAACAATAATTCTACTCGTTGTAGTGTCGCAAAAATACAACCGATGAGTATATTAAAGGTGGACAAATGAATTTTCGAGGTGGATAAACGACTATATAAGTGTCTTTTTTACACTTCGAGTATAATCTCGGATGGATGTCTCTTAAAATCAGCTCATTTAAAGACGAAGGGCTGCTATCATTGTTTCATAATAGCAACCCTTATATCAGTTATTCTTCGTTATTCAGCAGTGCGCTTGGTGTCACATTGAAATGTTTCGTGAAGCATCTTGTAAAATATTTGGGATCATTGAATCCTACTTCGTAGGCAACTTCCGCTATATTCATATTCTTTGTTTCCCGATTCTTCAGAATCAATTCCCGTGCGATGTTCAGTCTGTAATTCCGGATGAACTGTCCGGCGGACTGACCGATTAAGTTTTGCAGTTTTTTGTTCAGCAGGCTTTTGCTTACCCCGACGGCTTCACAAAAATCGCTGACTTCGAAATACGAGTTTTTGTAGTTCTCTTTGATAACCTCCATTATCTGATTGAGGAACTTCTTATCACCGGATTCTTCTTCCATATTGAGTATGTCCACGTCCATATCAAGTGTAAATTTACGCTGATATCGTTTCCGGTTCTCCAGAATATTTTGAATACGGGTCAATAATAATGTTTCATCAAAAGGTTTCAGCAGATATTCGTCCACTCCCATACGATAGCTTTCCAGTCGGGCTTCTTGTGAGGTTTTGGCAGTCAGCATCAGGAAAGGAATATGCGAAATGGCAAATGTTTCCTTTACCTTTCGGGACAGCTCGATTCCGTCCATGACAGGCATCATCAAATCACTGATAATAAAGTCTATTGGATTACTGTTAAGTATATGTAGCGCTTCTTCGCCATTTGCAGCTTCCAGCACATGATACTGTTCACGAAGAATAGAGCGGATATATCCCCGCATATCAGCATTATCCTCCACAACCAGCATATTTAAAGCTTCTTTCTCTTTGGGAGAGCCGTAATCCTGAACAGGGATTGAGGACGAATCGTTGTGATCAATAATGATTGTCTTTTCGTCTTTTCCTTCTTCCCGTTGCAAGGGGAGGAGGATGCGGAAAGAGCATCCTGCATGACGGTTATTGAATGCTTTGATCTCTCCGCCGTGCATTTGTACAATCCGCTTGCAGAGGTATAAACCGATGCCAGTGCCTGCTTGTCCGTATACCGGATATTTCACTTGATTCTGTGACTGGTAGAAGCGGTTGAAAATCCGGTTGAGGTCTTCCTCAGGGATGCCCGAACCACTGTCTTTGACACAAATATACAGAGTCTCTTTTTCACTGTCTTTGGCGAAAAGAGCAGATAGGTAGAGAGACACAGTTCCCCCGTTCGGAGTAAACTTGATAGCGTTACTCAACAGATTGGTGACCACCTTACGCATTGCTTCCTCATCGTACAAAATCTCCGGCATCTCCATCCGGTAATAGCGTTTGAGCACAATGTTCCGCTCTTGGGCGAATACTTCAAACGGAGTGATCAGTGAATCGATAAATTTCAGAAAATTTCCCCGAGTCTTCACAATCTCCAGTTTGCCGGACTCTACCTTCCGGAAATCCATCAACTGATTGACGAGAGACAATAGATATTTGGAATTGCGTTCTACGAAGTTTAATTGCTCAATGACTTGCGGATTGTAGCTTAATTTCAATGCACGTTCGATAGGACCGATAATGAGAGTAATCGGCGTGCGGAATTCGTGGGTAATATTCGTAAAGAATGAAATCTTGTCAAGCGTCAATTCCTGCACTTTGCGGGACATACGAATCAGTTGTGCCTTCTGCCTCGTGATTTTCTCATTCTGCTGAATCAGCATCTGATTTTGGCGCGACAGTTCTTCCGTTTGATTCTCTAACAGATGCTTCTGCTGTTCCAGTTCATGAGTGCGCTCTTCTACCGTGCGGTGCAGATATTCTTTCTGCCGTTTCAGATTGCGGATGCGCCATTGATAGAATTGCCATACACTGACAGACAACAATGCGATGGTGAGTAGAATGAACCATACAGTCTTATAGAAATAAGGTACAATCGTAATCTTCAGTTCCGTTATGTTTTCTCCCTCGTTCTCACCATCAGGAGTGTATCTGACCTGTAGAGTATATGAACCGGGAGGTAAATTCGTATAACTGGCGAAACGACGGTTGCCCGGAATCTGTACCCATTTATCGTCAAAACCGACCAGACGATAACTGTATATGGCTGTATTGTTTGACTCAAAGTTGAGCGCTGCAAATTCGAGTGAGAAAGATTTTTCTTTTTCATGCAGCCTCAGTTCCGTCGTTATGGCAATGTCTTCCGACAGGTATTCGCTGCCCGGCAATATTTCTTCATTACCTATCCGCAGGCGGGTGAAACGGACTTTGGCAGCCGGAAGAGACGCCGCCGGACGATTGCTTTCGATTGCAACCAATCCGCCTACACTGCCGAAATAGAGTAAGTCATGAGAAGAACCGCATGAGGCGTTCCAATAAAACTGTGTGTCAATCAGACCATCCTGTATGGTATAGTTAATGAAGCGATTCTCTGCCTGATGATAACAGGAGAGTCCATTATTGGTGCTGATCCATAAGTTACCGTTGTTATCTTCCAGTATTCCCCGAACACTGTTGTTCGGTAGTCCTTGCGCTGTGCTATAAGAGATAAACTGTTCTTTTCCTTGAGCATCGATTTTTCGTTGATAAATGCCATATCCGTTACTGCCCAGCCATAAAGTACCGTCCTTACCTTGATAAAAGCAGGTTATTTTCTCAATCAGGCGGGAGGACGGATCGTCCAGTTTGTAGTTCAGGTGCCTGTACTGGAATTCTCCTTTAGAGGAACGGGAATGCAGATCGATGATATAAACCCCTTCCAGACAACCGACCCAAAGTTTACCCTCCTTATCAATAATGGAACCGATACAGCCATGAATATTTTCAGCAGCCTTATCCGGTAACGGAGCAGTTATTTCCTTTTTTACCGGATCATAAAAATAGAGTCCTTGATTGGCGCCTATCCATATACCTTCATTAATAGGGTCATAATTCAATACTCCGATAAAGTTAATCGGAAAGCCTCCGCCGGTCTGTGAGGAAATTACCTCCAGTATCTGTCGGGGAGCTTTCAGATCAAGCAGGTTGAGACCTCCTCCCCATGTGCCAATCCATAGGTGGTTGTCGGCATCGGAAGTCAGGGCACTGACGGAATTGTGACTCAGTCCTCCGTGTTCACGTGTATAATGGGTAAAATCTTCGCTGTTCCGTTCTTTTCTGTTCAGTCCGCCTTCCACTGTCCCTACCCATAAGGTTCCGTATGCATCTTCATAAATTGCATTGACAGGATTATAGGATAGACTTGACGGGTTTTCCTTGTCATGTCGGTAGCTCCGTATCGATAGTTGTCGTGGATTTAACAGATTGATACCTCCGGTTTCCGTACCGAACCAGATATGCTCTCCATCAGTCAATATGCAATTAATAAAGTTGCTGTTCAGCAGATTGGTACCGCCATTCGGAAGGTCACAGGCTATACGTTCAAAATTATCCGTCATCGGGTTGTAGATATTAATGCCACGTAGCGTCGCGACGATTAACTGTTTGTCGCTGGTGATAGCTAAACTTGTCAGGTAATTTTGCGATAGCGAATAGGAATTGCCGGAATCATGCTCATATCGTTTTATCACATTGCCGCTTTTATTATAACGGAATAGTCCGCGGTCACTGGAGATCCAGACTTCATTCTCTTTGCAGAGGAAATCCGAAATATAAGTTCCCGTTTCGAACTTCAGGCAGTCGGCTATGGGGATGGTTATCAGTCTCTTTTGCGGACTTAATGCCACTTTTCGTATTTCTCCATTGTTTCCCATCCATATTTTTCCATCCTCGTCAATGTCTTTCAGAGCAATGTCCGGACCATTCAGATAGACGGGACTGAGGGTAGACAGGATTTGCACTTCTCCTTTGTCATTGAATTCGATACGGTGAAGGGCATTGTCGCAATGAAGCCAGATACAGCCTTGCGTATCTTTCATGATACGGGTAGCCGGTAGTTCCAGTATCTTTGGAAGTATCCCTTTCGGGTCACGGGGGATAATCGGTTTTAAAGTGGATAAGTCAATAATATCCGTTCCCCCTTCGGAGACGATCCAAAGGCGTTGGAAGGCGTCTTCACAGACATTGCGTATAAAGTTGCTTTTTAGTTTGCATTGGTGATTATTGGGAGTGTAGTTTACAAACTCATAGCCATCATAACGGGAAAGCCCGCCTCCGGCAGTCGAAATCCACATAAATCCCCGGCTGTCTTTGTACAGATCGTCGATAAAATTATGTGGAAGCCCCTCGTTCATGGTCACATACGTAATATTATAGCGGTCGGCAAAACGTTCCTGTGCCCGAACCTGCCCGGCCAGTGAACAGATACTATATATTATAAGGTATATAAGTAGGTGTTTTTTCATATATGTACGTATTAATAAGGGCAAAGTTAGAAGAATCTCTTCAATCACAAAAATGAGAAGAACTTCTTTTCAGCAGATTATCGGATTGTCCACCAATCGTGTTCGTATGTCCACCTTTCATAGGGGAAACGGGACGTATTTTTGTAGCATAATTGATGAACGAATACACAGATATTATGAAAAACTTGTTTTTGCCAGTTCTTTTAGTAGCAGGCAGCTTCTTTGCAAGTTGCACTTCTGCCGTGTTTACTCCGACTCCTTCTGCTAATCCTTGGGATGATAATTATTTATCAGTAGCCAAAATGGAAGATTACCGTCAATGGGGAACATACAATGTACACGATCCGTCCTGCCGGAAGTTGGGCGACTATTACTATATGTATTCTACAGATGCAATTTTCGGTGAAAACCGGAAAGAGGCGAGAGAGAAAGGCGTGCCGTTGGGATTTATCCAGATGCGCCGTTCCAAGGATCTGGTACACTGGGAGTTTCTGGGATGGGCATTTCCGGAAATACCGGAAGAAGCTGTCCAATGGGTACAATCTCATGCGAATGGGCAGGGAGCAACTAATATCTGGGCACCATATATCATTCCTTATAAAGATAAATACCGCCTCTACTATTGCGTATCCGCATTCGGACGTAAGACATCCTATATCGGACTTGCCGAATCAACTTCTCCCGAAGGGCCGTGGACGCAGAAGGGCTGTATCGTTAAAACAGATGATTCTACCGCGATGAATGCCATCGATCCAAGTGTTATAGCCGACGAGAGTACCGGTAAATGGTGGATGCACTACGGCTCCTTCTTCGGTGGTCTGTATTGCGTCGAACTGAATCCGGAAACCGGATTGGTTTTAAACGAAGGCGATTGGGGCCACCTTGTAGCACGACGTGCCAACTATCGGAAGGATAATCTCGAAGCACCGGAAATTATCTATCATCCGGAGCTGAAACAATATTATCTTTTCACTTCCTATGATCCGCTGATGACGACTTATAATGTACGTGTCAGCCGTTCGGATGCCGCCGAAGGTCCGTTTACGGACTATTTCGGTAAGGCAGTGAAGGATACAACCAATAATTTTCCGATACTGACCGCACCATACCGTTTTGAGAATCATACCGGATGGGCGGGTACTGCACATTGTGCTGTCTTTTCAGATAATGAGGGAAACTATTTTATGGCGCATCAGGGACGTCTGTCACCGCAAAATCAGTTAATGGTGTTGCATATACGGCAGTTGTTCTTCACTCCCGAAGGCTGGCCAGTCGCTTCTCCCGAGAGATATGCAGGGACTGCTTCGCGTCAATTCAGCAAAGAAGATCTGGTCGGTGAATGGGAAATCATACGAGTGCAGGAACCGGCATACGAACGTCAGCTGGAAGCCGGACAGATTTTATGGGGAGAAGGAGAACTGAAAGAGAAGGAGTGGAACCTGTCCACCCGAATGACTTTGGCAAAAGACGGCACGTGCAAAGGGCAGATGACCGATAACGAATGGAATATAGTTCAAATGAATGGAAAATGGTCCTTTTTGACCGAAAAACATCTATTAATGGTAGATTTGAACTCGGAGAAGATTGAGAATCTGGTTATCTTTGCAGGACACGATTGGGAGAACGAAACCGAAACAATTCTCTTTACCGGACTCGATAGCCGGGGACGTTCTGTCTGGGGAAAAAGAATCAAATAACTATATATAATTTTATTGAAAACCATGAGAAGATACACAGAATTACTGGCTGCATTAGCCTTATCTACCGGCATGGCACTTCATGCACAAACCAATGAAATGGTGATCCAGGCTAAGAAGTTGGGTGCTGAAATCCAGCCGACAATGTACGGACTCTTTTTTGAAGACATCAATTATGCTGCCGATGGCGGACTTTATGCCGAACTGGTAAAGAACCGTTCATTCGAATTTCCCCAGCGTCTGATGGGATGGAAGACTTATGGAAAGGTGACTTTGCAGGATGACGGTCCTTTTGAACGCAATCCGCATTATGTGCGTCTTGATAATCCGGGACATGCCCACAAGCATACCGGACTGGATAATGAAGGCTTCTTCGGCATCGGGGTTAAGCAAGGTGAAGAATACCGCTTCTCCGTATGGGCACGTCTGCCGCACGGAGGTACAGGTGAAAAGATACGTGTGGAACTTGTAGATACCAAGTCTATGGGCGAACATCAGGCTTTTGCCTCTCAGACACTGACCATTGATTCCAAAGACTGGAAGAAATATCAGGTAATCTTAAAAGCGGGTGTTACCAATCCCAAAGCAACGCTTCGTATTTTCCTTGCTTCCCAGGGTACGGTAGACTTGGAGCATATTTCTCTTTTCCCTGTCGATACTTGGAAGGGGCATGAGAACGGTCTTCGCAAAGACCTTGCGCAGGCTTTGGCGGATATTCATCCGGGAGTTTTCCGTTTTCCCGGTGGTTGCATCGTTGAAGGTACGGATCTCGAAACCCGTTATGACTGGAAGAAATCCGTGGGCCCGGTAGAAAACCGTCCATTGAACGAAAATCGCTGGCAATATACTTTTACCCATCGTTTCTATTCGGATTATTATCAAAGCTACGGACTGGGATTCTATGAGTATTTCCTTCTTTCTGAAGAAATGGGAGCGGCACCGCTTCCGATCCTGAACTGCGGGCTTGCCTGTCAGTATCAGAACAATGAAGAAAAAGCTCACGTAGCAGTTTGCGATCTGGACAGCTATATTCAGGATGCACTTGATCTGATCGAATTTGCCAACGGAGACGTGAACACGACTTGGGGGAAAGTACGTGCCGATATGGGACATCCGGCACCTTTCAATCTGAAATATCTGGGCATCGGTAACGAACAGTGGGGAAAAGAGTATCCCGAACGTCTCGAACCGTTTATCAAGGCTCTTCGCAAGGCACATCCGGAAATCATGATTGTAGGCAGTTCCGGCCCGAACTCCGAAGGAAAAGAATTCGATTACCTGTGGCCTGAGATGAAACGTCTGAAAGCTGATCTGGTAGACGAACACTTCTACCGTCCCGAAAGCTGGTTCCTCAGTCAGGGAGCACGCTATGATAACTATGACCGCAAAGGACCGAAAGTATTTGCCGGCGAATATGCTTGTCACGGAAAAGGAAAGAAATGGAACCACTTCCATGCTGCCTTGCTCGAAGCAGCCTTCATGACCGGATTGGAACGCAATGCCGATATCGTACATATGGCTACTTATGCGCCGCTTTTCGCTCATGTAGAGGGATGGCAATGGCGTCCGGACATGATCTGGTTTGATAATCTCAACTCGGTGCGTACCGTAAGTTACTATGTGCAGCAGCTGTACGCACAGAACAAAGGAACGAATGTACTGCCTCTCACTATGAACAAGAAACCGGTAACGGGGGCGGAAGGACAAAACGGACTTTTTGCCAGTGCAGTCTATGATAAGGATAAGAACGAACTGATTGTCAAAGTAGCTAATACTTCCGATAAGACACAGCCTGTATCCTTGACTTTCGAAGGTCTGAAAAAGCAGGATGTATTGTCCGAAGGACGTTGCATCACTCTTAGTTCACTCGATCAGGACAAAGATAATACGCTTGAACAACCGTTTGCCATCACTCCGCAGGAGACACCGGTAACGATCAATGGTCATGCGTTAACCACCGAACTCGGACCGAACACATTTGCAGTTTATAAATTCACGAAGAAATAAAATGAATAGCGTTAAACTAGTTATGATTTCATGCGCATTGGCAGCCTTTTCCGGGCTGTCTGCGCAGAATGACACTACTTTTGTAGCCAATGGCAATCCCATCATAAAATATAAATATACAGCCGATCCGGGTGCTATGGTGCATGACGGTAAGGTGTACATTTATGCCGGACATGACGAATGTCCTCCTCCCAGAGAACATTACCAGTTGAATGAATGGTGTGTATTCTCGTCTCCCGATATGAAGACATGGACGGAGCATCCAGTTCCTTTGAAAGCCAAAGATTTCAGTTGGGCAAAAGGGGAAGCATGGGCTAGTCAGGTGATAGAACGTGACGGAAAGTTCTATTGGTATGTGACAGTGGAACATGGCACTATTCACGGAAAATCCATAGGCGTAGCCGTATCTGATTCGCCTGTCGGTCCTTTTGTGGATGCCCGTGGTTCCGCACTGATCACCAATGATATGACGACCGAATTTACCAAGATCTCCTGGGAAGATATCGACCCGACTGTTTTTATTGACGACGACGGACAGGCATATCTTTATTGGGGGAATACCCAATGCTACTATGTCAAACTGAAAAAGAATATGATTGAGCTGGATGGTCCTATCGTACCGGTTCATCTGCCCCGATATACGGAAGCTCCGTGGATACATAAGCGTGGAGACTGGTACTACCTTTCATATGCTTCTGAATTTCCGGAAAAGATATGTTACGCCATGAGCCGTAGCATTACCGGACCTTGGGAATACAAAGGCATCCTTAATGAGATAGCCGGCAATTCCAATACCAATCATCAGGCTATTATCGAGTTCAAGGGCGACTGGTATTTCATTTATCATAATGGAAGCATCAATACAGCCGGAGGCAGTTTCCGTCGTTCTGTCTGCATAGACCGCTTGTATTATAACGAGGATGGTACCATGAAACGCATTCAGATGACAACGGAAGGCGTACAATAAACAGTAAATTATAGGGTTAGGTTAGATAATAGGTTTTAGCTTTTTTGTTAATTGAAAAGTAAGGGCGTCCTTCCATTCCGGAAAGACGCCCTTCTTATTTATTCTGATGAATAATAGCTTATTCTACTCTGCGAGAACCGTCACCGATTACCACATCGTATACTTTCGGACTTCTGCCGAATTTAGCTTTGAAAGCTTCTTTTGTCTTTTCAACGAAGTTGTCATACAGTTCGTTCTTGACAAGGTTGATAGTACAACCACCGAAGCCGCCACCCATTACGCGTGAACCGGTTACACCATATTCTTTAGCGCAATCGTTCAGGAAGTCAAGTTCTTCGCAGCTCACTTCGTACAATTTACTCATACCGTGGTGAGTTTCGTACATCTTCTGACCTACTGTTTCGTAATCGTCTTTTTCCAGCGCGTCGCAAACGTCAAGTACGCGTTGGATTTCTTCGATTACATATTCGGCACGCATATAGTCTTCAGCACTGATGTCAGCCTTAGCTTCTTCCAGCATATCCATTGTACAGTCACGCAGGAATTCTACGTGCGGATGTTTTTTCTGGATAGCAGCAACAGCAGCTTCGCAGCTCTGACGACGCTTGTTGTAAGCAGAAGAAGCCAGTTCGTGTTTCACTACTGAATCCATCAATACCAGGCGATAACCTTCCGGATGGAATGGGAAATACTGGTATTCCAGTGAACGGCAGTCCAGACGGATCAAGCTGCCTGCTTTACCAAATACAGAAGCGAACTGGTCCATGATACCGCAGTTTACACCGCAATAGTTGTGTTCAGTAGCCTGACCCACTTTAGCCAATTCAAATTTATCGATCTTACCTTCACCGAACAGTTCGTTCAGAGCGAAAGCATATGTACTTTCCAAAGCAGCTGAAGAAGACATACCGGCACCCAGAGGCACATCACCGGAGAAAGCAGTATTGAATCCTTTCACGTCTACGCCACGTTTGATCATTTCACGGCATACACCGAAAATGTATCTTGCCCAGCTTGCGCGGGGAGCATCCTCTTCGTTCAGGCCAAATTCTACATAATCTTTCAGGTCGATAGAATAAGCTCTTACTTTGTCAGTGCCGTTCGGTTTGATTTCAGCAAGCATACCTTTGTCCACAGCTCCGGGGAATACGAATCCACCGTTGTAGTCAGTATGTTCGCCAATCAGGTTGATGCGACCCGGAGAGGCATATATAAATCCTGTAGTTCCATCAAAATGCTTAATGAAGCGACTTCTTACGTGTTCTATATCCATGATAAATCAATTTTATAAGGTGAATAATTTAAATTCAGAGTTTTATTCTACTGGAATATCTTTATTTACATTTTTGCAACCTACCAGACCATAGTACAGCAAGTATGCCAGAGCAATGATGATTACCCAGTAACTTGGCATGAAACCGGCAACGTCAGCTACCCATCCCTGGATAACAGGCAGGATACCTCCACCACATACCAGTACCATAAACAGACCGGAAGCAGCAGCAAGATATTTACCCAATCCTTCTACAGCAAGGTTGAAGATACCACCCCACATGATAGAAGTACAGAAACCGACTAATACTAAGTACATAGCGTTGATGGGCACTTCTGCAAAACCGAATGACAAACCGCCGGTTGCACTTTGTTGAAGTACAGGCAGATTAACCAATGTTCCTGTAGAAGAGAAGATGGCAAGGAATACTAAAATCAATCCCAGTCCAGATGTAAATGTAAGCATCGCTTTACTGGAAACTTTTGCACCGAGTGAAGCACCGGCCAGACGACCGATCAACATCAGGAACCAATAAGTTCCTACTACGAAACCGGAGATAGTAGAAGCGATACCGGCACCGCCTTTTTCTACAGGGTCAGTAAGGAACAGGTTCAGAGTACCCGGTACACCTACTTCAATACCTACATATACAAAGATAGCGATAGCACCTAATACAAAGTGACGGAACTTCAAAGCACCTTTCATCAGTGTGCTGATCGGTTCAGTTGTAGTAGCAGCGTTTGGTTCCGGAATACGTACAAACAAAAGTACGAAGAAAGCGAAAGCGAACACAGCCATTGCGGTGTACATTACAGGGAAAATCTGAGAGATAGTAGCTTTTTCGATAGATCCGGCGATCAGGATACCAACGAACATCGGAGTGATGGTAGCCATTACAGAGTTGAAAGAGCCGCCCACCTGGATAAGCTGGTTACCTTTGTTACCTTCACCACCCAGTTTGTTCAACATCGGGTTTACTACAGTGTTAAGCAAACACATAGAGAAACCTGCTACGAATGCACCAATCAAATAAACGGCAAAAGCCATCTCAGGGCTTGAATGACCGGACAGGAACTGGATACCTACGCCGATAAAACCGATAGCTACTGCGATAAGTGCTGTTTTCTTATATCCCACACGTTGCAACAAGATACCGCTGGGGATACCCATTACTGCATAAGCTATAAAGTTACCGAAGTTTCCCAGCATACCCAAAGCATTGGATACGTCGAATTGGTTCTTCAGCACAATACCCATAGGAGCTGCGAGGTTAGTAACGAATGAAATCATACCGAAAAGGAAAATCATCGTGATAATGGCAATGATTTTTCCATTCTTTTTTTCTTGTGTCATGGTTCTATTAAAAATGTTAGTTTATAAAATTAGGTTAGTTATTTTTTTATCTTTTATTTTTCCACACCGAATTTGTAGATAGTCACCTGCTGGTATTCATCGCCCGGCAATAAAGTAGCCGAGGGGAAATGAGGTTTGTTCGGAGTGTCGGGGAAACATTGTGCTTCGAAGCAGATAGCGCTTCTTGCAGGGAATGTTGCTCCGTGAGCACCTTCGAATCCGTTCAGCCAGTTACCGGTGTAAAGCTGTACGCCGGCTTCGGTAGTATATACTTCCATGGTACGACCGCTATTCGGTTCGAAACAAGTAGCAGCCAGATCCAGTGAACCTGTTTCGATCTTGTTCAGTACATAGCAGTGGTCATATCCGGCACCGTAAATCAGTTGTTGGAATTTATCGTTGATGCGTTCACCTACGGCATGCGGAGTGGTGAAGTCCATCGGAGTACCTTCTACTTTGGCAATTTCTCCAGTCGGGATGGAAACCTCATCAATAGGCGTATAGAAATTAGCGTTGATAGTAACAATGTTGTTTTCGATAGTAGGAGTAGGATTGCTGATACCAGCCAAATTGAAGAAACCGTGATTAGTCAGGTTGACTACAGTAGCTTTGTCCGTTGTGGCACGATATTCGATAACCAATGCATTTTCTTCTTCTTCCAGGCGATAAACCATTTCAACCTCCAGGTTGCCCGGGAAACCTTCTTCGCCGTCGGCTGAGATATAATTGAATTGGATTATATTTTCAGCCAGTTGATCGGCATCCCAGACGCGGGCGTGAAAACCGGTGGGTCCTCCGTGCAGGGAGTTGGGTCCGTTATTGATAGTGAGCTCATGCTCTTCTCCATACAAAGTGAATTTTCCTTTGGCGATACGGTTGCCGTAGCGTCCGATAGTAGTGCTGAGGAATGGTTCCGGGCTGTTGACAACGTGGTCTATGCTGTCGTGTCCGAGGACAACGTTTGCATATTTTCCATTTTTATCCGGTACCATGATAGCGAGAATGGCGCATCCGTAGTTAGTTACGGCGACTTCCATTCCCTTTTTGTTTTTGAGGATAAATAAATCAGTTTCTTTATCATTTATCTCCTTTTGGAAATCTTTCCGGCTGAGCCCTGATAGATTCTCTTCTGTTGGGAATGTGTTATTCATGTCTGGTATTCTTAAAATTTTCTTGCAAATAAAGGTAAATTCTTTGTTACTCACAAATTATTCCGGCTAAATATAGTGGGTAGTTTAGGAAAGTTTAGCGTTCTCACTTAGGTTTCTGTATTTTTCATCCTTCTTTTCTTTTAAAGTGAACATTTTTTCGTATGTTTGTTCCCGGATTATAATAATCCGGGAGAATTTAATCTAAGTTTATTAACAAGAAAAACAAAAATGTATCCATTAAAATTCGAACCTATTCTGAAGCAGACGCTTTGGGGGGGCGACAAAATTATTCCGTTCAAGCATTTGAACTCAGACTTGAAAGGAGTAGGAGAAAGCTGGGAGATTTCCGGCGTAGAGGACAATGAATCTGTTGTGGCTAATGGCCCGGACAAAGGTTTAACCTTGGCTGATATGGTGAGAAAATATCGCGAGGAACTGGTTGGCGAAGCGAATTATGCTCGTTTTGGTAACAAATTCCCGTTGCTTATTAAATTCATCGATGCGAAGCAGGATCTGTCTATCCAGGTGCATCCGGCGGATGATCTGGCAAAGAAGAGACACAACTCAATGGGTAAAACGGAAATGTGGTATGTAGTGGATGCTGATAAAGGAGCGAAGCTGCGTTCTGGCTTTTCCGAGCAAATCACCCCGAAAGAATATAAAGAGCGTGTGTTGAACAATACGATCACCGATGTGTTGCAGGAGTATGAGATTAAGCCGGGAGATGTATTCTTCCTTCCTGCCGGACGTGTTCACAGTATTGGTGCCGGTGCGTTTATTGCCGAAATTCAGCAGACTTCGGACATCACTTACCGTATCTATGACTTCAACCGTAAGGATGCAAACGGAAAGACTCGTGAATTGCATACCGACCTGGCGCGTGAGGCCATCAATTACGAGGTGCTGGATGATTACCGTACCAAATACGAGGCAGTGAAAGATGAGCCGGTGGAACTTGTAGCTTGTCCGTACTTCACTACTTCCGTGTATGATATGACCGAAGAAATCAGCTGTGATTATTCAGAACTCGATTCATTCGTGATCTTCATTTGTATGGAAGGTGCATGCAGGATAAAAGACAATGAAGGTAATGAACTGAAAGTAGGTGCTGGAGAATCTATTCTGCTTCCTGCTACCACACAGGATGTAACAATTACTCCGGAAGCTGGAAACGTAAAATTGCTGGAAACATACGTATAAATAATAGACAATATTATTGATAAAAGTATAGACCGGGCAGGCGAGAAAAACTTTCTCGCCTGCTTTGCGTTATAGAAAGAAAGGTGTGCTGAAGAAGCCATCAAACAGATTAATGAAAAGCATTATGTACTTCCTTAGTTTGCTATTTTATGGTATTAGCCGGATTTTACCTCCACTTTATTTTTGATATTTTTTGGAAAGGTTTAAAAATCTGTTGTTAAATCGCTTTTTTCGTCTTATACTTGTATAAAATTACTAGTGATTATATAAGATGAATAAAAATGGATTTAGCCGTTGTGCAGAGTTGTATATCGGTCGTTTACGAAAAGAAGGGCGCTATTCTACTGCCCATGTTTACAAGAATGCCCTTTTCTCTTTTACCAAGTTTTGTGGCACAAAAAGTATAGCTTTCAGATACATCACCCGCGAGCGTTTGCGGCGTTATGGGGAGTATCTTTATGAAGCCGGTTTAAAGCCCAACACCGTTTCTACCTATATGCGTATGCTTCGGAGCATTTACAATCGGGGGGTGGAAGCCGGTAGTGCTCCATATGTGCACCGTTTGTTTCATGAGGTGTATACGGGTGTGGATGTTCGTCAGAAGAAGGCATTGCCTGTAGGTGAGCTTCGCAGACTTCTCTATGAAGATCCCAAGTCAGATTATCTGCGGAATACGCAAATGATTGCTGCTTTGATGTTTCAGTTCTGCGGAATGTCTTTTGCCGATCTGGCTCATCTGGAGAAATCATCTTTAGAACAGAATGTCATTCGATACAATCGCGTCAAGACCAAAACGCCTATAAGCGTAGAAATCCTGGATACAGCTAAAGATATGATTAATCAGCTTCGCAATCGTCAGCCTCCTCATCCGAATTGTCCCGACTACCTATTTAATATCCTCTCGGGAGATAAGAAGCGTAAAGATGAGAGTGGCTACCGCGAATATCAGTCTGCTCTCCGTCGATTTAATAATCGGCTGAAAGGGCTTGCGAAGGCCTTGCGCCTTACTTCTCCCGTGACTTCTTATACGCTTCGTCATTCTTGGGCTACTACGGCAAAATATCGGGGAGTTTCCATTGAAATGATTAGCGAGTTGTTGGGACATAAATCAATAAAGACGACACAAATCTACTTGAAGGGTTTTGAACTGCGGGAGCGCACGGAAGTAAATCGAATGAATTTATATTACGTGAGGAGTGCTCCGAATTCTCGGGTGTAAATATTCAAAGTTTTAATAATCAACACTAAAGTATGTATGTTACTTCTTAGGTAACGGAATTGATTTTGACGCAAAGATAGACAAAAACATAAATAGAGAACAAATAAAACCACATTTTTTTTAGTTTTATCCGAAATATAAGGCAAAAATATATTGTGACATGAAAAATGCTTATTTTTATGTCCAGCCACTTATATACCTAATTTCCACTGGAATATACCCCTTCTCTTAGGGTGTACACGCCCTCATTCATTTATTTGTCTTTGTTTTTAACTTTTCTCTTTTGGTACAGTATAGTTATGATTTTTTCCGTTACCTAAGAAGTAAC
>NZ_KV804225.1:120969-122273 GCF_001811315.1 Bacteroides sp. HMSC067B03
TTCCGTTACCTAAGAAGTAACGGAAACATATGGGGTAAAAAAACATGATTCTAACAAAAGAGAAATCAGCCATCCTCGGAACCAAAAATGGGACAGGGGAGGGCGTAGCATGCTTAAAACGCTGGTATGTGGCACATGTTCGCATACATCACGAAAAAAAAGTAGCTGAGTATTTGGGGAAAATGGGAATTGAGACTTTTGTTCCTGTCCAGCAAGAAATTCATCAATGGAGTGATCGCCGCAAATTAGTCGAGACCGTTCTTCTTCCGATGATGGTATTTGTTCATGCTGATCCTAAAGAACGCATGGCTGCTCTGACTCTTTCTACCGTAAGCCGTTATATGGTGTTGCGTGGTGAGGGGAAGCCTGCTGTGATTCCTGATGAACAGATGGCTCGTTTCCGTTTTATGCTCGATTATTCGGAAGAGGCAATCTGTATGAGTTATTCTCCGTTGGCCCGTGGTAAAAAGGTTCGTGTTATCAAAGGACCTTTGACGGGACTTGTTGGGGAACTTGTTGCATTAGATGGCAAAAACAAAATAGCAGTTCGTTTGGATATGCTGGGATGCGCTTGTGTCGATATGCCTGTCGGATATGTAGAGCAAATTGACGAGAGAAATTAAGTGGGTGATGGGGACCTTCACTAGTATACAGGGGAAAATAGATAAACTTCAAAAAACAGTTGATACTTTGCTCCATATGGGTGAGAATGCGAGCTGTATATGTGTCGACGATCTAGCACTACTCAATAAGGAAATTCATGAACAGATCAATGATCTGTATCTTTATCATGGTGAAACAACCGAGCAGGAAGCTGCTTTATGTTTATCTCTTTTGATGGGATATAGTGTATCTATGTATGCTAATCCTGAAGATGAGATAAAAAAACAAACCATTCTTATTCGTTCTCAAAAGATTATACAAAATCTATTCTCCTCACCATTGAAAAATCGGTTACATACCATTTACAATGAACTACTATCATAGTATGTCTATGAATTACGTTTTATAAAGACTTTATAATTTATTGGGGTATTTAATTATGAAACACGCATTTGACCGTTTTGTTCAATACTTGCAGAAAAATTACTTTAGTTATTGGATTGTATTGGGAATTGATACATTCATAGCTTTGGTTTGTACCTGGGTGTCGTTTATCGGCATTCATTATCTTACGGAAACTCCCAAGGAAATTACCGCGTTATTTTATATTTTGGCAATTTCAGTTGTATCCAGTATTTTAGGTTCCGTTTTATTCCATACCTATCGTAATACGATCCGTTTTTCCCAGTTGAAGGAATTGT
>NZ_KV804226.1:0-836 GCF_001811315.1 Bacteroides sp. HMSC067B03
ATCCGAAAGACTTGGTTAAGAATGTCGAAAGCGCACGGGTAATTTCAAAGGAACTGAAGATGAAAGTGAAAATCCGCCCGCACATCAACGAGGACGGGGTGAAGAACCCGGAATATCTGATTGACGAAAAGCTGGCAGACCTGAAAAACATTCAGGGACTGGGCGGTATAAAACACGGACTTGACAGTTCGAAAAAACAGCAGTGCGAATATACTGTATTCAATTTGAGCGCTTTTGACACTGTCGAACCGGAAATGCTGAAAAACAAACTGAACGGCATATACAAACTGTATGGCGAAAAGTATTCCGGGCAGCAGATGGTGTTCATTTATAAGAGGAAAGCTGTGAAAGTGTCATGGCAGGATGTGGCGGACGGAAAGACAATTGACCTTCTTAAAGAACTTCAGGAGCAGTAGCCGAAACTACCACTCCTGAAGGGAGCTCTTGACCTGTTACAGCCGCGAACATTGCAAATATACAATTTTATTTTGAAATGCAAATGGAAAGGACTGAATTACCCGATTTTTTCAAAGAATTATCCACGCTGGTAGAAGATGCTCACCGCTACGCGAAAGTTGCGGGTGTGAACTTCTTCAAGCAGAATTTTCGCAGACAGGGATTTCTTGATACATCACTGATACCGTGGGCTAAAAGGTCACTCACAATCGGTTCGGATCGTGGCGTATTGATACAAAGCGGGAAACTTCGCGACAGTATTCATGCAGTCAGTCGAGGGATAGACCGCATTACTTTTCAGACTGACCCGCTGGCATACGCCAAGATTCACAATGAGGGCGGGTATATTGTCGTAACGGAGCGGATGAAGCGTTATTTTT
>NZ_KV804227.1:0-5575 GCF_001811315.1 Bacteroides sp. HMSC067B03
ATCATATTTTTATTTTACGAGTTTATAATGGTTTAGCGGGGAACGCTGTCAAGCGTTATCACGCTTTGTTACCAACTTTATTATTCACTTTCAGCAGCTTCTTGAAGATATTCTTCAATATCTTCGGAGTTGTTTAGCTCTAATGCTCTTTGCACATTTGAAGCATCAGGCGGCATTAATTCTACATTTATCAAAATACTGCGGCGTGATTGGTTTTGTGCAAAAAGTCCTTCTTTATCAAGAATTGACATTGCTTTCACCATAGCAGTTAGCCTGACATCAAACTCCTTTCCCCAATCTTCATCATTCAAACTATCAATATTAGCTCGATGTTCAAAGAGCTGTTTTACATCACTAAAATATTCGTCGTAGCCAAAAGCATAATATGGCGAGTCTGCATAAGACCACTTTATACTTTGTGCATATGTTTCAGAGTTCAATTGTGTTACTCTGGCTAATGCTTCCCACGACCATGCAGAAATAACAGGAGCAAAACCTTCACCTGTCGTCAGAAGCGCACAATAATAAAAATGTTCGCCATTGCTAAACAACTTTTGGAAAGCCATTCTTGCGGCTTTTGTTATGGCTGCTATAAGTATTTCTATTTCTTTATTCATAAAGTAATTGTTGGTAATGTTTGGCAGCGTTCCGCTTTAAGCGGTAGTGCTGTTTGTTAGCTACTTTACCAATTTAGCAAAGGCAACATTTCCTTAAGTTTTTCTTCATTTCCTTTTTTAAGAAATCTTGGTAAGATAGATAAATGCTTTAGCTTTTTAAGGGGAAATAGTGAAGAAATATCATAATTCCGATTCTCAACTGTTACACAAAAATGTAAATATTCAAGTTCAAGTAAACGGGAAAGCGGCTCCATGCTTTTAACGGGCTTACCGACTCCGCACATTCCTCCATTAGATAAAAACAATTCTTGCAAACTTCTCAATTCGGCTATCGGAGATAAATCATAAAGATGATTAAGGTCGCATATATAAAGAGTCTTCAAATCAGAAAGTTCTTTCAGAAATTCAATATTATCTACTCGTTTTATGTTGGCAAGTACAAGGATCTGCAATGATTTTAATGTAGATAGTTCCGGGAACTCATCTTGTTTATTACAGCTGATCTCCAAGTATTTCAAATTGGGCAATGAAGACAAAACATCAATGCGTTCTTCGTCAATATCACCCAATTTTATTGCCTCAATTTCATCATTATTCCTCAGAGCGTTCCAATTATTGTAAGATAGTTTGGTTCTCTTTAATGGTGTAGGTAAGGACAAAATTTTAGTACCCTTTGGAACTTGGGATAAATCCCAATATCCCCACACCTCTCCTTCCAATACCCCTAAATGCGCATATGGAGGCGAAGGACATTTTTTATCTGATAGGTAATTACTCCAATTCATATTTTTCTTTTTATTACAAGTAGCTAATGTTTGGCAGATAAACCACTTTACCTTAAGGTTTCATCTGTTTGTTAGCAACTTGTTCAATAATCAAAATATCTCCAAAGATATTTGAAAGCATTTTTCTATACTCATTTACATCTTCAATTATATTTTCATTATATGACACAGTTATTGAAGTAATATCATCCATACATTTATGTTTTGCCGAAAAGACAATCTCATTTTGACGTAAAATGACTTTGTCGCATAATCCATATCCAGAATTAGATTGGTCTGAATACTCAAAATAATATGAGTCCATACCTAATTTAATATCCTGTTCATCAAATTCTAATGCTCTTTCGACAATTACATATTCTTTGGGTTCATTCTTATCATCAGCAAAACCAACTAAATATGAGTTGTATTCTGTCACTTCATATACTATTTCATTTGCTATAAAATTTATTTCCATATTTCATTTGGCTTAATTAGTTGCTAATGTTCGGCAGCGTTCCGCTTTAAGCAGTAGTGCTGTTTGTTACTAACGAATTCATTCATTAATTGATGCTTTCATTTTTTCTACAATTACATCAATATATTGTTGTGGAATGTTTTTATTTTTATAGTTCTCAATAGCATCAAGAATACTTTGTTTCAATATCTCAACACATTGAGAATCATTTGCTGTTTCAAATTTATCAAATGGGAGTAGAATTTCCAATTCTATCCGATTACGTTTTTTCGAATATCTACTTAATGGATTTGTAGTAAATCCTTTTAAGCAGAATACATAGAAACTTAGTTCATTAATATATGAAATATCACATAGACAATCCATATATTCTATTACAGAGTTTCTTGCTTTACGAAACTTATCAGAAATACTATGTTCCAATTCACCTCCAATAAAAACTTTCATACAAATTTGTTATCGTTAGTAATGTTTGGCGGATAATCGACTGTTATAGGAGATTTATCCGTTTGTTATGCGCCTTCTTATTGTGGATATTCAAGTTTCAAACTCTTTCCATCCAATGCAACCGCATCACTAAGGGTAATCCTGAGCTTTTGTTCTTCCGAAAATCCGATGGTTTCGCCATCATTCAAAGTTACATCGCAGTCTAAAACATATGTAACTATATCAAGCAGAAAATCGCGAACATCATTCAGATCGGCATTGGCAGCATAAACTTCCATTTCTTCTTTACCAAATTTTCTCATTCCGTAGGTATATATACCTGCACATTCTTCGGTGCGATATACGCCAAACCACACCCAATCCAATATAGGCAATGCTTCATCATCTTGCTGCATTACAGATGCAACATCACAATAAAACTGGGGATAGAACACAGTTCCATCAGTATAGACAGCAATGGCTCTTTCTTGTTTAAGGCATGAAGAAACGACTTTTGTAAATAGTTTCCCTCGTTCCAATAGATTGGCATCCTTTCCCAATACAGAAACCATGAGATGTGCCTTGTGGCTTTTAGTCACTTCTACTGCATCTTTCCACATGTAATTTGCTCCTGCATAATGTTCCGCCTCTTGATTAGGAACAGGTGCAGGCATAATGGCTACTGCAAGTGTAACATCTCCCATAACAGCTACCAACGCTTCTTCATTGCCGTCATATGGAATTTCTATGTTCCAATCTGCCTTGCAGTCGTTGATGAGTTTTTTAATATCCCATTCATTTTGTGATAATAACACAAAGGCTACAAAAGCTCCAGTTGGATAATTTTCTTCTTTCATATTCTTATTGTTTTTATATTATATCTTTGGTGCATAATGTTAGGTGGATAATCGGCTGTTGGTAGATTAATCCGTTTGTTAGTCGCTCTATTGTTTCCAGAATTTTTCAAGTTCATCATACTCTCCAAACCAATACTGAAAAGCTATCTTATCAATGCCGTTTTTGCCTCTCCAAAAATCCACTGGGTAATTCCAATCAGAACTTCGGCTGCTTCTTGGAGTACATCCTTCATTAAACTCATAAAAGGAACCTCTATATTTTTCAGTGTGGAGAATACTAAGGTATCCCATTATTTCCAACAGACGTTGTAAAGCTAATTCTGCAAACTTAACACTTATACGCTTTTCCTCTTTCTTCCAATGCTTGAAAAATTCTTTTTTCTTCAACAATTTGTACACATAGCGAATCCCGTCTGATTCCTGCACGGATGTGATAGTCTCAAAGATTTCTTTAAGAATACTCAGCCCCTCCTTTTGTTGTTTGGGATCATACAGGAAATTCACACTTTCCCTATTCTCTTGCTGTAAGCATTGTACCATGTGAAAAACATCAGATTCATTCACCCCATATTTGGGATTGAATGGATATTTTTCAATATCTTTCTCAAAGGAAGACGAACAAATATAACAAGAGTTTATTGTAGGTTCATCCATAATTTCTCTTTGTTGTTCTACGGTCATATTCTCAAAGGAGAGGTATTTTCTTTCTAAGAATAGTTTTTTATTTTCTTTTATCCACAACCTCTCGTCTTTGTAAAAATCACCTGTTTTAGGAATGTCGTATATTGAATATGAATGAACATAATATGTTTTCATTTTCGACAAAACTTGAAGCCCAAAATGAATCCGACCTATTGGCAAGGTTTGTATGAATAGCTCAGTAAGCTGCTTCTTGTCAGAAGAAGTGTACTCTTTCAACAATAGTTCTATGGCTTCGTTATGTGTCATTTTTATTATTATTTTTAAGTGGCTAATGTTCGGCGGATAAACCACCTTAAAAGTTTCATCTGTTTGTTATCGACCTATTTTATTTTTAGTTTTTGACTATATGCAAGTATTACGAAACGATTATCTAATCCACAATCAATTACTTCATTCTTTTCTAATTGAGAATAGGCTTTTACAAATCTATTTCGACATTTACTTGAATGTATGTAATGATTGAAGTAGTTCTCGGCTTGTTCCTTTTCACCATATCTCAACATATATGGCAGGGCAAGGAGAGAGTCTTTCGTGTATTGATTGAAACAACAGCCATGTTGCATAATGAAGTCAATAGCCATTTGTCTATTCTCAAATAAATCAAATATCGGACAAGCATATTTTTCAAGTAAATCAATTATTGTTTTTACTGATGGAGCATAGCTTAGTCCGGCAAGATCCCAAGATTGATATTGATTTATTGGCGATAGGTATCCAATATGATTATGATATACTAAGCCATCATCATTGACATTGAGATTCTCTTCTTGCACCCACTTTTTCAAGTTTTTACAGGTAATCGTAATCAGTGGATATATAGCCACACTACAAGATGAATTATATACACTTGAACGAAACCATATTTCAAAAGTCAAATTTTTGTCTTTTGAAATCTTTTTCAAACATTGTCCATTTTTAGACGGCTTAAATCCCATTGCGATAAAAGGAATAGCTATCTCATTGCAGGCTTTAATAAATATATCTCTTGGTTTCATTTCTTGTTCTTTTCAGGTCGATAATGTTTGGTGGCTAACCGACCTTTCCAGGGGAGGTTAAGCCACTTGTTACCCACATAATTCATTTTTCTTTTGAGAGAATGGAAACATAGTTATTTATGTCCTGCTGTAATTCTTCCCAATGTGCTGACAGATTTGGATATAACCCTGTTGCGCCATATCCTATCATTTTGAAAAGGGCTGTAAAACGACATTCATTAGCGTAATGCGAATCTTCATCAATATTCTTACGGCGCAATACATCAGGATAAGTAAACGTAAGATACAATTCGTCTGCGTCTTTTCTACTTTTTTCTGCGCTTTCGTCAGCAAGCGGTTGTGCATGGATATAATCGATTGATTTTATTCTTACATCAGCTTCTTCATATTTTCCTTGCGCTTTTAGGATAAACACCTCAAGTCCCCATAGGCATAGTATAAAAGTCCAGACGTTGAACACTCCTCTACCCGGAAAAGGAACATTATGTGTATAGCGAGAAACTGCGAGAGCTTCATCAATATGTCCATATATGAAAAGACGATAGCCAAGGCTGCATAAATTTCGAGCATCCTCGCCACTATTAAAAGAACATTTCTTTATTAATTTCTTACACAAACTCACCACCTTCTTTCTGGGGCAAGAGTTCATTATTGATTCAAACAATTCTTTTCCTGTTTCCATTTTCTTTATTCTTTTGTGGGTAATGTTTGGTGGATAATCAACCTTTCAAGGGAG
>NZ_KV804228.1:0-2211 GCF_001811315.1 Bacteroides sp. HMSC067B03
TGCATGTATCTGACGTTATTTTTTCCGGACGTGACTACAACGAAATCATAGCTGCACTCGATTCACTGGCTGGACGTTTTTTCACTTACGAAGATGATGATGAATGGTGGAAATGTGGATTTATATCTAACCCGAAATACAAAAAGCATACCGGTATTATAACATTTCGTGTATCTAATGACCTTTGGGACGTGTTTACCAAATTCGCAAAAGGATATAGGGAGTTTGAACTAAACAAGGCTCTTGCGCTGCCTACGGGCTATTCGCTTAGGTTTTATATGCTCATGAGTGGGCAGGTGTACCCTTTGGATATATCACTGGACAACTTAAAAGAACGACTTGGCATACCTGCGGACAAATACAAAGACAAAAACGGAAAAGACAGAATCGACAACTTCGAGGAAAGAGTATTAAAACCAGCAAAGGCTGCGCTTGATGAAAGCTGCCCATACACATTCAACTACGTAAAAGTGCGTGAAAACCCTAACAACAAACGTAGTAAAGTAACTGGATTTAGATTTTACCCAGTATATCAACCTCAATTCAGGGATGAAGAACTGGAAGTAAAAGAACTTCAAGCGAAAGTAACGGCACGCCACCAAATAGATAACCATGTGTACGAATATCTCCGTTATTCCTGTGGCTTCACTTCGGAAGAAATAAACCGGAACAAGGAAACGCTTATAACTGCACAAGAAAAAATAGCCGACCTTATAGGAGAACTGGCAATTCTAAACGGAAAATCACGAGAGAAGAACAACCCTAAAGGGTGGATTATAAACTCTCTCAAAGGGAAAATAAAAGACAGCTAAACAACTAAAAGTACCTCCCTAAATGTCATATTTTCAAATCATTTTCTAAATTTGCAATTGTAATCTTTAAATATTTATTCATGAAGAAGAAAAATTCACTGTTATTTATACTGCTAATGTATTCTTTGACAATGTTAGCACAGAAAGATATAACAAAATTTATGGGAATCCCCGTAGATGGATTTAAAAAAGATATGATTCAGAAACTTAAAGCTAAAGGGTTTGAATACGACAATGAAATCGATCTTTTAACGGGTGAATTTAATGGCGAAAAAGTAAATATTTTTGTCGCTACTCAAAGCAATAAAGTATGGAGGATTGTCGTAGCAGATGCGATAGAAAGGAACGAGCATGATATTAAAATTAGATTCAATAACCTTTACGACCAATTCAACGATAACCCTAAATACGTTCCTAAATTGGAAGATAACGATTATATTTCTGAAGACATTAATCTTGCATATGAAATGAAGGTTAGAAACAAAAGATTTGAAGCTGGATTCATGCAAATGACAAATCCCAAAAGTCCTCAAAACTCACCAGAAAAGATACAACAAGAATTAACTCAAAAAATAAGCGAGATATGTCCAGCCGAAGAATTTATAAGAAAATCAGAAAAAGAAAAAGAGGACATAACCAAAGAAGCAGCAATGAACATCGTACAAGAAGCTGCAATGCGCTCCGTATGGTTTATGATTAGTGAAAAATATGGCAAATTCTCACTAATTCTTTTTTACGATAACGAATATAATAATGCTCATGGGGAGGACCTCTAAAAAACAAATAGACGACGTACATTTTTGTACGTCGTCTATTTGTTGCCCTTTTGTTCTATTGCCTGCTCTTGGTAATATTCGTAATACCGTTTGTAGTTATCCCGGTCTTTGGCTGCATCCACCCAAAGATAACACATGAGGCAAGCGAACAAAAGGGAAATAACGACACAAAGAATGGAGTAGAACGAAACCCGTTTATCCACATAGCCACCGCTTTTCATCCTGTTCCCCTGCCGTTCAAAGTCCGCTAACACGTTTTTTAGGCATTTTTCAGCACTTTCAAGGCTTTCCCCGTCTATCTGTACCTTTTTGGATGTTGCGTCCTCTATGCGTTTCGTATAGACTTCCACACGCTTCAATTCTTGATATACCAGTTCTACCGCAAGCTGCGGGTTCACTTTCGGGGTGGTGTCTTTCCTGCGTGGTCGGTATTGTCCTTGCTTAGAGGTGGAAACCTCCTTTTCCGGACGTGAGTTTGTTTCCATGTGATATGTTCATTGAGTTATACTTCAGTTTGCTTTGTGTCCTCTCGATATGGGCGAAAGTGTAGCCTTTCCCTATCTCGCTTGCCTTGTACTCCGTACCGCTCCGGGCTGTGACATAGTAGCCGTTAAGTTTCCCGG
>NZ_KV804229.1:0-633 GCF_001811315.1 Bacteroides sp. HMSC067B03
CGATGATAGGGAAAGGGAAAAGCATATCACATGGCGTGGCGGCACTGGAGTATGACCTTGCCAAGGAGATAGACGGGCAGGCAGCAGCCACCGAGATAGCCCGGCATGAGCTTTACGGGTGTACGGGTGCGGAAATGGTGCAGGAGATGAAACCTTACTTCACTGATTTTCCGAACGTAAAGAACAACTGCCTGCGTTTTGAGGTCAGCCCCTCGATAGAGGAAAGTTCCAGCTTCACCGATGCGGACTGGGCAGAACTTGGCAACGACTTCATGCAGCGCATGGGACTGATGAACCACCAGTACATCATCATCAAACACAGTGGGACAGAGAGCAAGAAAGAACAAGCCCACCTGCACATACTGGCAAACCGGATATCCCTTTCCGGGGAACTCTACCGGGACAACTGGATAGGAAAACGGGCAACGGAAGCCGCCAACGCCATAGCCAAGGAGCGGAACTTCGTGCAGTCGCAGGACATCGGCAAAGCCAACAAAGAGGAAATCAAGGAAGTCATGAACAGCGTACTGAAGAAAATGCAGGGTTTTGACTTAACCAAATTTCAAGAAGAACTTGGTAAACTGGGCTTCAAGGTCCGAGAAGCCAGGGCAAGCACCGGGAAACTTAACGGCT
>NZ_KV804230.1:0-902 GCF_001811315.1 Bacteroides sp. HMSC067B03
GTAAGCGTCTCGGCGATGCCGTCTTTTCTTTAATTCTACTTCTTCATATCTTTGCTTTCATATTAATCAATTCCTACTTATATGACTGCACATGCTTTATACACTCAAACCCTGTCTGAGTATAAATCCCGTCTGATATCTTCTCCCTGTTTAACTCTTCGTAGTTATTGTCATGAGTGTCATGTTAATTATCATGGTATGGAACTCTGGCTTTCTCGGCACGGCATTCGCATTCGTGAACTTCGTTCTTCCCTTTCGGCTTCTTCCTCCGAAAAGCCGGTGCCCTGCTTCAGTCCTTTGGTTCCCTCATCTGCGCCTTCGGCCCGTCCGTCCTCTTCTTCGGATATGCTTTATGGTATCAATATTACTTTTCCGGATGGGGTGATTATTTCCATCAAGCAGGGAAGTTCTTTTGGTATTCACCGTTTTATTGACCTTTATAACCGTAAGATACAGGAGGAGCAGTCATGTTTGCTTTAACCGAAAATATGCGTTATTACCTGTACCAGCATTATGTCGATATGCGTAAAGGTATGACAGGACTTTATCAGCTGGTCAAGTCCGACATGTCACTTTCTCCCGTTTCAGGAGATGTTTTTGTTTTCTTTTCCCACAAACGGGACATGGTTAAAATTTTACGTTGGGATACGGATGGTTTTATTCTTTACCAGAAGCGCCTGGAAGAAGGTACCTTCGAAGTCCCGCGTTTTAATCCTTCTACGGGTGCTTACGAGCTTTCCTGGAAGAGTTTCTTTTTGATTATGCAGGGCGTCTCCCTCCGGTCAGCCAAGTGCAGGAAACGATTTCGGCTGAAGCTATAGAAACGCCAAATGATTGATAAACAATGTGTTATAACGTAGATTTATAATAAAAAGCTTTGTTGCCCGGTTCTTTTTTCGTAT
>NZ_KV804231.1:0-2742 GCF_001811315.1 Bacteroides sp. HMSC067B03
AAATGCGCCGTCCCATGATGCTGATTGTATCGGCGAACAAAAAAGTGGATAGATAGAACTAAAACACCTATAAGGTATAAATGGAGGTAATTTATGTTTAAAGAAAAAATTATTATAGAGATGAAAGAAGTATTCAAAGAAATTCCTTTTGGCATAGAGCATACTCTTAAAGTTTTGAAAAATGCAGAAGATATAATGAACGGAGAAAATATCGGAGAGGAAGAAAAAGAATTCATCAGTATTATTGCTATACTACATGATATTGGTGCGGTTGAAGCACAAAAAAAATACGGTTCTATTGATGGTGTCTATCAAGAAAAGGAAGGACCAGCAGTAGCGAAAGAAATATTAAAAAAGGTAGGCTATAACAAAAATATTGATAGAATATGCTTTATAATAGGCAACCATCATACTCCATCTAAAATTGATGGACTTGATTTTCAAATACAATGGGAAGCTGATTTGCTTGAAAATTTAACGGTTATGGATAAAGAAAAAGAACAGGAAAAGATAAAAAAGTGTATAGGTGAAAACTTTAAAACAAACACAGGAAAAAGGATAGCTTATAATCGCTTTATTTTAGATTAGTAGTAGATTATTACAGTTATGTATTTTACTCAAGTTTCGGATTTAGGTTTTATGCAGTCTGAGCGATCAGTTGCATGGCCTTGAACCTGCGGTTATCCCGTATAATTTGCTCCATCAATTCGTTCTCGTCAATGGTAAAAATCTCAGCCACGATTGCTATTACATCAATAATGATTGACCAGATCTTTTCCACGACGGTGAGCTCGTGTACGCCTTCATATATATCGGCGAACAATCCTCCAATGGTCTCTTCACCATGCTCTTCAGGCGCTCAAGCTTGGATACGAAATACTCTTCCTTGCGTTTTTCGGTCTGGCAGTCTCTGTCACGCTTGCGGTTGTAGCGCCTCTCGCGCTGCCGGGCCGTAAGACCTTGTTCCTTGCCATCGACCTTCCCTCTCTCGCCGTGAATCGAGAAGTCCACGACAAATTGAGAGCGGCCGTCGCTCCAGCACAGGGCCAGCAGCTTGTAGCCGAGAATGCACCGCTGAAACACGTGCGAGAATATCTTGCCAATACACTCCATCCTCAATCCGGTCTTCGGCAGGTCGGAATCATCCACAATAAGCACTGCCGGAAGATGGCTCTTTTGATAGTCTTTCCTTATGGTCACGGCCTTGATGAGATGACAGGCGATGTGCCAGATGATGTTGCTAGTCTATATTGTCCTTGGCCATAAACGAATAGAGTAGGTCCTTCTTACCCCCGAACAGTTTCGAGATTGACGATCCGGCATAATGAGAAAAACCCGGGACGGCCATAAACGGCAGAATCAATATGATCTGGAAAAGTTGAAGGTTGGTAAGCTGACAGTTCTCACGTTTTTTCCCTCCGAGATCTTTGTCTGAAATCCTCATCCCCTCAAGGAGGGTCATAAACTTGGAAAATGCGGGATTGATTCGTTTTCCCGTGAAAAAGTTGCGGATCTCCGATGGAATTTTTGTAATTTTGCTCATGGCTTTGAGTGATTGTAATTAGTTGTTTGGGCACCTCTAAATTACTAAATTTCCGTGACATACGGAAATCCTCAAAGCCTTTTTTATGCCCAAATCTATCCTCTCAACCTAAATCCGAAACTTGAGTAAATTATAATTATGAGATGCTACGTGCTTTTGTTCAATATACCCTAAACGTCGATTTAAATGCGCCTGTGATAAAGGATTTAGTTGAAAAGTATAAGGATATAGAACAATTTAATAGGAGCATAACAGATAAATACGTTGCAATATGTAAACGCTTTTAATATTTGAATTTAGCCGTTTATGTAGAATGAAGGTGTGCAAACAAACAGACCCTGAAAAGGGTCTCACCCCCGTTAACCGCAATGTCAAAGACTTGCGGATGGCCAGATGACTCCTATACATCCGACCCCAACGGGGTCGAACCATATAATCTGTAGAAAGGTTCGACCTCCGTTGGGGTCGTGGATTGGGAAGGCACTTCGACCCGCACATTGTATCATGTGCGGTTACTTGAAGTTCGACTCCCGTTGGGGTCGATGGCTCGTCGTTATTCTGAATCTTAGCAAATCCTCTCTTTTTTAATGAACTGTGTGCTTGATCACTGAAAATAATCCTTATTTTTGCCACGAGAGTTTTACGAAAGATAAATAGATAAAGTATTGGAAAAGAAACATAACTGTCAGCAGTGCCCACTGAGGCGGCGATACGACCGTTCACCCAAGTCATTGTTGGGTCGTTTTTGGCGATGGCACATCAATTTCTGTCCGGGATGGAAAGCCTATTTCCTGTCGCTGAGCGAAGAGGAACGGCATGTATTGAGAAAGCAATACGCTTTTCATAAGCCTCAAATCCGCAACTAAGTCCTTCATCGTCCTATTTACGTGTACACGTTCTCTCATTACTGAATTATTAGATAAATTGAGGCTGAAATACCCACTTCTGCCTACAATACCCCCTTACCCCACAATGCGACTTGAGACAATACGCAGTATCATACCCATAAGTTGTAGTCGTCATCCAAAATCAGTCTGGAATACATCTGCGTAAGCATTATTACAGGTATAGATATTCAGCACATACCACCTTGATGTTCTGATCCATTTGGCTGGTACAGAGACAAATCTGAAGACAAACGCTTTTATGCGACTTGTTTTATTGGGTCCGAACCTCTTTACGTCAAGTCTTTGGATAAT
>NZ_KV804232.1:0-17699 GCF_001811315.1 Bacteroides sp. HMSC067B03
AAAGGTTGTGCCAGCGTTTTGACACAACCTCTTCTAACTGATCATTGTTGTTGATTCTGTTGGGCTACCTGGATTCGAACCAGGAATGACAGGACCAGAATCTGTAGTGTTACCATTACACCATAGCCCAATAATTTTCGTTTGCGGGTGCAAAGATACAAATAAATTGGGAATTGCAAACAATTCTGCTATTTTTTTTGCAAAAAAGCTCATTTTGTCCCTCCGAATAAAAGCATCTCCCCTAAAAAACACAAAAATTAAGTCATAACTTTCTTGTATCCAATAAATCACCGTATATTTGTCAAAAATATCACGTTTATAATCAGAAACAAAGGGGAATCCTTTTTTGTTATAAACCAAAAGAGAACATGAATTATTAATTTCAATTACAGGAATGAACGATACGAAAATATTAATTGAAAAAATTAAAGAGGGAATTCAAGAGAAAAAAGGTAAAAATATCATTATTGCTGATTTAACCGGTATAGAAGATACCATCTGCAAATATTTCGTTATATGCCAGGGGAACTCTCCCAGTCAGGTGAGCGCTATCGTAGACTCTATCAAAGAGTTTACACGTAAAGGTGCCGACAGCAAACCTTTCGGCATAGACGGACTCCGAAACGCAGAATGGGTAGCGATGGATTATGCCGATGTACTTGTACATGTTTTTTTGCCGGAAGTAAGATCCTTCTATAATCTTGAACATCTTTGGGCAGACGCCAAACTTACTCAAATCCCCGATTTAGACTAATCCACAATTATGGACAACAATAATACTAACAACAATAAGCCTAATAATAAGGTGAATATGCCTAAGTTCAATCTGAACTGGCTATATATGATTATTGCCCTCATGCTTCTCGGCCTTTGGTGGAGTAGCGATTCAAGAGGAAGCGGAAGCAAACTCGTTCCTTACAGCGACTTCCAGAAGTATGTCACCAATGGGTATATCAGCAAAGTGCTGGGTTCTGAGAAAACACTCGAAGCCTACGTAAAGCCGAATGCCGTAGGTGCTGTATTCGGTGCGGACTCCATGAAAGTGGGAAGAAACCCGATTATCACCAGTAACCCTCCTTCCAAGGACAGACTGGATAAATTCCTGCAGGATGAAAAAGCTGCCGGTCATTTTGACGGAATTGCGGATTATCCTGCCGATTCGGATATTTTCCCGGCAATCCTGATTAATATTCTTCCACTGGTTTTACTTATCGCCCTGTGGATCTTCTTCATGCGCCGCATGAGCGGCGGCGGTGCCGGCGGTGCCGGCGGCGTATTCAATGTGGGAAAATCGAAAGCCCAGCTTTTTGAAAAGGGAGGATCTATCAAGATTACTTTCAAGGACGTAGCCGGTCTGGCGGAAGCCAAACAAGAGGTGGAAGAAATTGTAGAGTTTCTGAAAGAGCCTCAAAAGTATACCGACTTAGGAGGAAAGATTCCTAAGGGTGCATTGCTTGTAGGCCCTCCGGGAACCGGTAAGACATTACTGGCCAAGGCTGTTGCCGGTGAAGCAAACGTACCATTCTTCTCTCTGGCTGGTTCCGACTTCGTAGAAATGTTTGTCGGTGTGGGTGCATCCCGCGTACGTGACCTGTTCAAGCAGGCAAAAGAAAAGGCTCCTTGTATTGTGTTTATCGATGAGATTGACGCAGTAGGCCGTGCACGTGGCAAAAACCCTGCAATGGGTGGAAATGACGAACGCGAAAACACCCTGAATCAGTTATTGACTGAAATGGACGGTTTCGGCTCCAACAGTGGTGTGATTATCCTTGCCGCCACCAACCGGGTAGACGTACTGGATAAAGCATTGCTTCGTGCCGGACGTTTCGACCGTCAAATACACGTAGACCTGCCCGACCTTAACGAACGTAAAGAAGTATTCGGCGTACATCTGCGCCCGATCAAGATAGACGACACAGTAGACGTGGATCTGCTGGCACGCCAGACTCCGGGATTCTCCGGTGCGGATATTGCGAATGTCTGCAATGAAGCTGCCCTGATTGCAGCCCGTCACGGAAAGAAATTCGTAGGCAAGCAGGATTTCCTGGATGCTGTAGACCGTATCATCGGTGGTCTGGAAAAGAAGACCAAAATCACCACAGAAGCAGAAAGACGTTCAATCGCTTTACACGAAGCAGGACACGCCTCTATCTCCTGGCTGCTGGAATATGCCAACCCATTGATCAAGGTTACGATTGTTCCTCGCGGACGTGCATTAGGTGCTGCCTGGTATCTACCGGAAGAACGTCAGATCACTACCAAAGAGCAGATGCTTGACGAAATGTGTGCTACTCTAGGAGGACGGGCAGCTGAAGACCTGTTCATCGGACGTATCTCCACCGGAGCCATGAACGACCTCGAAAGAGTGACCAAACAGGCATACGGCATGATCGCTTATCTAGGTATGAGTGACAAATTGCCCAACCTGTGCTATTATAATAATGAAGAATATTCTTTCAACCGTCCTTATAGCGAAAAGACAGCCGAACTAATCGACGAGGAAGTGAAGCGGATGGTGAACGAGCAATATGAACGTGCTAAGAAAATTCTGTCTGAACACATGAAAGGACACAATGAATTAGCTCAACTGCTGATCGACAAGGAAGTAATCTTTGCCGAAGACGTTGAACGTATTTTCGGTAAGCGTCCCTGGGCATCGCGCTCGGAAGAAATCATGGCTGCCAAAGAAAGCCAGGATGCTGCCAAAGCAGAGAGAGCATTAGCCGAAAAACTGAAATCAGAAGAACAGGAAATCAAGGAGGAGGAAGCTGAGAATACTGCTCAGGAAGAAGCAACTACAGAAACGAAAATCACTGCGGAAGGAAAAAAAGTGACCGTAGAAGGAAAAGTGACTATAGAAGCCAAATCCAATGAGAAAGGACAAACTACCGAATCCAACTAATTAAAACACGAAGATCGTGATTAGTAATTTTATAAAACGGGCCATTACGGGTATACTCTTCGTAGCCATTCTGGTAGGATGTATACTTTACAATTCTTTCAGTTTCGGCATTCTGTTCATGGCGATCAGCGCATTGACTATCTACGAATTCGGACAGTTGATCAACAGCCGTGCAGAAGGTGCTAATGTAAACAAGACCATTATTATGCTGGGAGGAGCTTATTTATTCCTCGCAGTAATGGGATTCTGCATTGACGCAGCCGACTCTAAGATTTTCATTCCTTATTTGCTGTTGCTGCTCTATTTAATGATCAGTGAGTTGTATCTGAAAAAAGCAAATCCGATGCTCAACTGGGCATATTCCATGCTTAGCCAGCTCTACATAGGGCTGCCGTTTGCATTGCTCAATGTACTGGCATTCCATAATGATCCGGAATATAGCAGCGTAAGCTATAATCCGATTCTGCCATTGTCTATCTTCATATTCCTTTGGCTGAGTGACACGGGTGCATATTGCGTCGGTTCATTAATAGGTAAACACCGCTTGTTCGAACGTATCTCTCCTAAGAAATCCTGGGAAGGTTCCATCGGTGGCGGAGTGGTAGCTATCGGAGCTTCTTTTATTCTGGCACATTATTTCACGATTATGTCGATGTGGGAATGGGCAGGTCTGGCTTTGGTTGTTGTCATATTCGGAACATGGGGTGACCTGACAGAGTCATTACTGAAACGCCAATTACACGTTAAAGATTCGGGAACGATTCTTCCGGGACACGGAGGTATGCTTGACCGCTTTGACAGCGCTTTGATGGCCATACCGGCAGCAGTATTTTATCTGTATGCACTGACTTGGTTCTAATGGAGACAAAATAAACAAAAAGGTCGGAAGCTGCTTTGATGCAATTCCGACCTTTTTTTTCACACACAGTGTTCGTCAAGGTTTAGTTTTCATAAAAGTTTGGCTATTTAATAAAAGAAGTGGAATGTACGTCCTTCGCTTTCTCCGGAACGCCTACCGGATGGTCCAAATCGAGAACGATCACTCTTCCTTCTCCATTCTCCTCTGAATTGATTGTCACCTTGAATCCTTTCCATTCTGTTTCCGCGTCTTTTGCTGACGGATAGAACTCTTCCAGATTATAAGAAACTCGTCCCCATCCCCGGTATTTAGTTACATCATCATACGTATTGTAACGCAATTCCAGATGTATATAACCGTCTTCATCCACATTCAATGTTTCCGGTGTCTCCGGAGTTTCCGGTTCTATCTTATTCTGCACAAGACTAATACGATGCTTTTCAGTATGAGGTAAATACTGATGGAAGATTATATTCAGGAACTTTCCTCCCAGCCACATATCTCCCTGATAAATCACGATAGGATCATTTCCGAATTCTTCTTCATTTTCAGCAGTCATATCTTCCACCTCTTTCGTCAACACTTCCTGGATGCCTTCTATCTTTACCTGAGCACCATTATCCGTATCAGCCAAAGGGTTGAAAAAAGCAACTACACGTTCACCGTCTACCGGTTTGTACCAAGGAATAGAGCTGGCAACCGGATCAATCACTCCCCAGCGATCACCTTCCAGATAATAACCTCCGCCACCGGTTGCATGAACCGTGGCCCAATCCCATCCCAAGTCTCCAATTGAATACCCATCGTCGTCACATGATTGCAGTGCGGGTACCAATGCGAGCAATAACATTACTAAAAACCAATTAAATTTTTTCATATCTGTTCCTCTCTTTTTAATTCTTCTGCTATATAAATAAAAAAGCCGGGCATTTACTGCACCGGCTTTACGTTTATTCAGAAAAAGAAAGTTATTTTTTCAACAGTTCCAGCATTTCATGAGCAGCATGCTGTGGGGCACCCGCGGGTCCCAACCGATCTGCCATATACTCATACCCTGCAAGCATCCGTTTTTTATATTCCTTATTTTCAAGAAGTTTGCTTAGTTCCTCCTGCATATTTCCGACAGTCATTGTATCTGCCACTAGCTCCTTCACTACCTCACGGTCTGCAATCAGATTAACCAGCGAGATAAATTTCACTTTCAGAATATGGCGGCGCAAAAACGAAACGAACTTTCCAACCGGAGTATAATAGCAGACCACCTGAGGAACACGGAACAAGGCTGTCTCCAAGGTTGCCGTACCCGACGTTACCAAAGCCGCCTCCGCATGCTGCAACAAGCGATAAGTCTGGTCAAAGATTATTTTTACTTTAGCCTGTCCTACATATTGCTCGTAGTACTCCGGAGCAATACCGGGAGCACCAGCCAGCACCAGCTGATAAGCGGGAAATGCAGAAGCCGCCTTCAGCATATCCGGCAGATTATCTTTAATCTCCTGCTTCCTGCTTCCTGCCAATAATGCAATTACAGGCCGATCTTCCAGTTTATTATCCGCAATAAATGCTTCCATATTTTGGGGATGGGCTTTCTGATAAGCAGTCACTTCATCTACCGTAGGATTTCCTACATAATGTATAGGATACTGATGTTTCGCTTCAAAAAACTCCACTTCAAAGGGAAGTATGGAGAAGAGTTCATCCACATCGCGTTTGATATTCTTGATGCGATACTCCTTCCATGCCCATATCTTCGGAGAAATATAGTAGAAAACAGGAATCTGAGTCCTGGCATGTACAAACTTAGCTATGTTAAGATTGAAACCGGGATAGTCTACCAGAATCACGACATCAGGATTCCAGCCAACAATATCCTCCTTGCAACGTTTCATATTCGCAAAGATCGTACGCAAATGAAGCAGCACGGGGATAAATCCCATATATGCCAGTTCTTTATAATGCTTCACCATCGTCCCTCCGACGGCAGCCATCAGATCTCCGCCGAAAAAACGGAAATCAGCCTGAGGATCTTCCGCCTTCAAGGCAGTCATCAGATGAGACGCGTGTAAGTCTCCGGAAGCTTCACCGACAATCAGATAATACTTCATGGGAATTTTGAATTAGGAGTTTTGAATTTCGAAATCAGCAAAATGCCGTATATATCAGAATTCTATTTGTTTACAATAGTCATTCAGTTCATCGATAAAGCCGTAGGCAGTCATATCAACTGTCGTTGGCGTGATAGCCACATATCCGTTTTCCAGTGCCCAATGGTCATTATTCTCGTTTTCAAGTTCATGATCAGTAAATGAACCGGTCAGCCAAAAATAATGATGGTCGTCCAGACGGGGACAAGTCACCCATTCGTTCTCCCAACACCCTTTCGCCTGTTCACAAACCTTCACCCCTTTCAGATGAGGAGTATCCGGGAAGTTCACATTGAGGCAAGTCAACGGAGGCAAGCCTTTTTCCAATATCATGGCAGCTATCTTGCGTATATAAAGACCCGCAGGTTCAAAATCAGCATCAGGCTGATGATTACACAGAGAAAAGCCGATAGAAGGAATCCCTTTCAGACAACCTTCGATCACGACTCCCATCGTTCCCGAATAATGTACGTTAATAGCAGAATTATCTCCATGATTGATACCGCCTACTACCAGGTCCGGTTTTCGGTCGAGTACAGCCCCCAATGCCAGTTTAATACAATCGGTTGGTGTCCCCGTACATTTATATACAGTCAGACCCACTTCTTTTTTGACCAGCTGATAATGAACCGGATGAGTTACTGTCAGTGCACTGCCACTACCGGAGCGCGGAGAATCGGGTGCCATTACTACAATTTCCCCCAACGGACGAAGAAACTTCACCAGTTCACTAATACCTTTAGCCATAACACCATCGTCATTTGAAACGAGGATCAACGGCTTCTTACTTTCCATATATTCAATCCTTTCCTTTTTATGTTCGCACAAAAGTAGCAAAAAGTAACCGTACCGCCAACCGGATATCTTCGAATATCCATTAATTACATCGCTATCTGGCGAATATACACCCGTTTACAAATCTTAATCTTCTGCAAGCGAGTAAAAAAAGAAAGAGATATCCAATATAAATATGTATATTTGCACGCTCGAATAGAGGAAGTTTGATGATAAAATCAGCCAGGTTTCAGAACTGTTTCGTCCGGCAGTTATTAACAAAACAGGTGACTTATCAACAGAAAATGCAAAGTTTCTCTTTTTTCGTAGGCGCTCTAAGGAATTATCACTTATTTCGCTGCCAATAAATTTAGAGTATATGGGAAAAATAATTGCTTTGGCCAATCAAAAAGGGGGTGTAGGAAAGACAACGACTACGATTAATCTCGCAGCGTCACTTGCTACACTCGAAAAGAAAGTACTCGTAGTAGATGCCGACCCGCAAGCAAATGCCTCTTCTGGTCTGGGAGTGGACATCAAGCAGTCGGAATGTACTATCTATGAATGCATTATTGACAGAGCCAATGTACAGGACGCTATCCTTGACACAGAAATCGATTCTTTAAAAGTGATCTCTTCGCACATCAATCTTGTAGGAGCAGAGATTGAAATGCTAAACCTCCCAAACCGCGAAAAGATACTGAAAGAAGTACTCACACCCTTGAAGAAAGAATATGACTATATCTTGATAGATTGTTCTCCTTCACTCGGTCTGATCACCATCAATGCCCTGACAGCAGCCGACTCCGTGATCATCCCCGTGCAAGCTGAATATTTTGCTCTCGAAGGCATCAGCAAACTGCTGAATACAATCAAGATCATCAAGTCAAAACTGAACCCTGCGCTAGAAATCGAAGGTTTCCTGCTGACCATGTACGACTCACGTCTGCGTCAGGCAAACCAGATTTATGACGAAGTAAAAAAACACTTCCAGGAACTAGTATTCAACAGCGTGATCCAACGAAACGTAAAACTGAGCGAGGCTCCCAGCTACGGTATTCCCACTATTCTTTATGACGCGGACTCTACCGGTGCCAAAAACCACCTCGCCCTTGCCAAAGAGATTATCAACAGAAATAAATAAACGAAGAAGATATGGCAACACAAAAAAGAAATGCATTAGGACGCGGACTTGACGCCCTGCTCTCGATGGATGATGTGAAAACCGAAGGCTCTTCTTCCATTAATGAAATAGAGTTGGCGAAGATTACCGTCAACCCCAATCAGCCTCGCCGCGAATTCGATCAGACGGCCTTACAGGAACTGGCTGATTCAATTGCGGAAATCGGTATCATACAGCCTATCACTCTACGCAAACTCTCAGACGATGAATATCAGATCATCGCAGGAGAACGCCGTTACCGTGCTTCACAAAAAGCGGGACTGACAACCATCCCCGCCTACATCCGCACCGCTGACGACGAGAACATGATGGAAATGGCGCTGATTGAAAATATCCAGCGTGAAGACCTGAATGCGGTGGAAATAGCATTGGCTTATCAACATCTGCTGGACCAGTACGAACTGACACAGGAACGCTTGAGCGAACGTATCGGCAAGAACCGGACAACTATCGCCAACTACCTGCGTCTGCTCAAACTACCGGCTCCTATACAGATGGCTCTGCAAAACAAACAGATCGATATGGGACATGCACGTGCATTGATTTCATTAGGCGACCCTAAACTTCAAGTAAAAATATTCGAAGAGATACAAGAACACGGATATTCTGTTCGCAAAGTAGAAGAGATTGTCAAATCGCTGAGCGAAGGAGAAGCTGTGAAAAGCGGCACACGGAAAATCACTCCGAAACGCAGCAAACTACCGGAAGAGTTCAACCTACTGAAGCAACAACTCACGGGATTCTTCAACACCAAGGTACAACTGACTTGCTCCGAAAAAGGGAAAGGAAAAATCAGCATTCCTTTCAGCAACGAGGAGGAACTGGAACGTATCATGGAAATCTTCGATACGCTAAAAAAGTAAATGACAAGAAAAAGTAAGAAATATCAGTTACTCATCATCACCCTGCTTCTCTGTTTTCTACAGGTGGCAGGGATTGATGTGTATGCACAGGAGCCTGTGACTCCGGTACAAAAAGACAGTACTATTCAGAGTCGGGAAGCACCGAAAGCACGTGCACGAAGGCATCGCGACCCTGCCCAGGTGACGGATTCGCTAAGAAAGGATTCAATCAAGATATTGCATCCGGAACGTCTGCAAGCAACCGACAGTCTGTCTGCCGTTAAAATACAGATAGCTGACAGCCTTGACGCAGCCAACAAAAAAGAACTAAAGAAAATAGAACAGCCGACGCCTATTGTGGTGAAAACCGATACGGTCCCCCCTCCTGTACAGGACCTCAACAAGAAGCTGTTTGTTCCTAATCCGACCAAAGCAACATGGCTCGCAGTCGTATTCCCCGGTGGAGGACAGATTTATAACCGTAAATACTGGAAACTGCCTATCATATATGGAGGATTTGCGGGTTGTGCATACGCCCTCAGCTGGAACGGAAAGATGTATAAAGACTATTCACAGGCTTATCTGGACATCATGGACAGCAATCCGAATACCAAAAGCTACGAAGATTTGCTTCCTCCAAACGCCCAATACAATGAAGAGCAACTGAAAAACACCCTGAAACGAAGGAAGGACTCATTCCGTCGTTTTCGGGACCTTAGTATATTTGCATTTATCGGAGTATACCTTATTTCTATCATTGACGCTTATGTCGATGCAGAATTATCCAACTTCGATATATCACCGGACTTGAGTATGAAACTGGAACCGACGGTCATTGACAACAACAGCCAGTTCCGTTCCAACAGTTACAAGAACAAGTCAGTAGGATTGCAATGCGTACTACGATTTTAAAAGAACACAATTTAGATTGAATTTATTATTAAAGCATGAAGAAATTAGAAAACTATTGTTCGATTATTTTCCTTTTCCTGTTGGCAACCACACAGGTAAAAGCTCAAAGTGTAGATGTAGTTATTCGTGAAAACGGAACCGAACGCAAAGAAAGCATCGATCTTCCAAAGAGTATGACTTACCCGCTCGACAGCCTGCTGAACGACTGGAAAGCTAAAAACTATATTGATTTAGGCAAAGATTGCAGTACAGCGGAAGTGAACCCTTTATTCAGTGATTCTGTTTATATCGACCGCCTTTCACGCATTCCGGCTGTCATGGAGATGCCTTACAATGACATTGTACGCAAATTTATCGATATGTATGCAGGACGTCTGCGCAATCAGGTTTCATTCATGCTGAGTGCCTGCAATTTCTACATGCCTATTTTTGAGGAAGCACTGGATGCTTACGGACTTCCTCTGGAACTAAAATACTTGCCAATTATCGAATCCGCACTGAATCCTTCAGCGGTATCACGTGCCGGTGCTTCAGGATTGTGGCAATTTATGATTGGAACGGGAAAGATTTATGGCCTGGAATCCAACAGCCTGATAGATGAACGCCGCGACCCGATCAAAGCAACTTGGGCTGCCGCCCGCTATCTGAAAGAGATGTACGATATTTATGGAGACTGGAATCTGGTTATCGCAGCCTATAACTGTGGTCCGGGTACCATCAACAAGGCAATCCGCCGTGCCGGAGGAGAAACGGACTATTGGAAAATATATAATCTGTTACCTAAAGAAACACGCGGATACGTACCTGCTTTCATTGCCGCCAACTATGTGATGACTTATTATTGTGACCATAACATCTGCCCGATGGAAACCAATATTCCGGCAAGTACAGATACAGTGCAAGTTACCCAAAATCTGCATTTTGAGCAAATTGCCGAACTTTGTAATGTTCCGCTGGATGAAGTGAAAAGCCTGAATCCTCAATATAAGAAACAAATTATCCCCGGAACAACCAAGCCTTGTACATTACGTTTACCACAAGGAGCTATCAGCGCATTTATTGATAAGCAGGATACCATCTATGCACACCGTGCCGACGAGTTATTCCGCAACCGGAAAACTGTTGCCGTAAAAGAAATAACTCCGGCCACCCGCCGACAGACAAGCGCTATCGCCGGCAAAGGTAAATTGACTTACTACAAGATAAAAAGTGGAGACACTCTCTCATCAATTGCCGAAAAGTTAGGCGTACGTGTCAGAGATATACAGCAATGGAACGGAATGTCCAACACTAGAATTTCAGCAGGAAAACAATTGAAAATCTACAAATAAATGACTTCCCGCTTGCTCCATTCGGAAATTTGCTTATTTTTGCAAAAATAAGCGAATGAAAGGATAACGAATATGGATAATATAACCCCCAAAGAAATAGCAGATGAAGAGATGATCAATCAGGCGTTCCAGGAACTTCTGAATGATTATCTCCATACTAAACATCGCAAACGAGTTGAAATCATCACAAAAGCTTTCAACTTTGCTAATCAGGCACACAAAGGAATCAAACGCCGCTCCGGTGAACCTTATATCATGCACCCGATTGCCGTTGCACAGATAGTATGCAACGAAATCGGTCTAGGGTCTACCTCGATCTGTGCAGCGTTGCTGCATGACGTAGTAGAAGACACTGACTATACGGTAGAAGACATCGAAAATATTTTTGGACCGAAGATAGCCCAGATTGTAGACGGACTGACCAAAATCTCCGGCGGAATCTTCGGAGACCGCGCCTCGGCACAGGCAGAAAACTTTAAAAAGTTACTGCTCACCATGTCGAACGATATCCGGGTTATCCTGATTAAAATAGCTGACCGCCTGCACAACATGCGTACATTGGGCTCCATGTTGCCCAATAAACAATATAAGATAGCAGGAGAAACTCTCTACATCTATGCTCCGTTAGCCAACCGACTGGGTTTGTACAAGATAAAAACAGAACTTGAAAACCTCAGTTTCAAATATGAACATCCCGAAGAATATGCCGAAATAGAAGAAAAGCTGAATGCTACCGCTGCCGAACGCGATAAAGTATTCAACGACTTCACAGCTCCGATCCGTACTCAACTGGACAAGATGGGGCTGAAATACCGGATTCTGGCACGTGTAAAATCGATCTACTCCATCTGGAACAAAATGCAGACCAAACACGTCCCGTTCGAGGAGATTTATGACTTACTCGCTGTCCGAATTATCTTCGAACCACGTAACGTAGAGGAAGAACTCAATGACTGCTTCGATATCTATGTTTCCATTTCCAAGATATACAAACCTCATCCCGACCGCCTGCGTGACTGGGTAAGTCACCCTAAAGCAAATGGTTATCAGGCATTGCACGTCACCCTGATGGGAAACAACGGGCAATGGATTGAAGTGCAGATTCGTAGCGAACGGATGAATGATGTAGCAGAACAAGGTTTTGCCGCTCACTGGAAATATAAAGAAGGAGGAGGCAGCGAAGACGAAGGCGAACTGGAGAAATGGCTGAAAACTATTAAAGAGATACTAGACGATCCACAACCGGACGCAATCGACTTTCTGGATACAATCAAACTGAATCTGTTTGCTTCCGAAATCTTTGTATTCACTCCGAAAGGAGAACTGAAAACAATGCCTCAGAACTCTACGGCGCTGGATTTTGCCTTTTCATTACACACAGATATCGGCAGTCATTGTATCGGTGCCAAAGTCAATCATAAGCTGGTACCACTAAGCCATAAACTACAAAGCGGCGACCAGGTTGAAATACTAACCTCCAAATCGCAACGTGTACAACCACAATGGGAAGTATTCGCTACGACCGCCCGTGCCCGTGCCAAGATTGCAGCGATTCTTCGTAAAGAACGTAAGGCGAACCAAAAAATTGGTGAAGAGTTGCTCAGTGAGTTTCTGAAAAAAGAAGAAATACGTCCGGAAGAGGCTGTCGTCGAGAAATTGCGTAAATTACACAACTTCAAGAACGAAGAAGAATTATTGGCTGCTATCGGCAGCAAAGCCATCATTTTAGGAGAAGCGGACAAGAACGAACTAAGAGAAAAACAAACCAGTAACTGGAAAAAATACCTTACTTTCTCCTTCGGAAACAGCAACAAGGAGAAAACGGAAGAGAAAGAACCTCAGGAAAAAGAAAAGATCAATCCGAAAGAGATTCTTAGACTGACAGAAGAAAGTCTGCAAAAGAAATACATCATGGCTGAATGTTGTCACCCGATTCCCGGTGATGATGTTTTGGGGTACGTTGATGAGAACGACCGGATTATCATTCATAAACGCCAGTGTCCTGTTGCCGCCAAGCTGAAAAGCAGCTATGGCAACCGCATATTAGCGACCGAATGGGATACTCACAAAGAACTTTCTTTCCTCGTATATATCTATTTAAGAGGTATAGACAGTATGGGACTTCTGAACGAAGTGACTCAAGTCATCTCCAGACAACTTAACGTAAATATCCGTAAACTTGCCATTGAAACAAACGACGGGATATTTGAAGGAAAAATCCAGTTGTGGGTACATGATGTGGAAGATGTAAAAACAATCTGCAATAACCTGAAGAAGATTCAAAATATCAAACAGGTGAACCGAGTAGAAGAATAAATCCACCCAAACATCACTTATAAATGAAGAATGATGAATGAAGAATGAAGAATGAAGAATTGGCTGCGCTATCACGCTGCAAAGTAATTCTTCATTCTTCATTCATCATTCTTCATTTATATCTACTCTTCCCTGAGACTTAATCTCGTCCGTCCAGTTCTTTCTTGATAGCCAGAAGCTCTTCCTTAATACCTTTCAACCGATTCACAATCTCGTAATTGCGGACCGTAGCCTCCTTATTATCCTTCAAACGCTGACGGGCACCGGGAAGTGTCATACCTTTCTCCTTCACCAAATGATAGATCAGCCCAATTGTTTCCACATCCTCTTTACGATACTGACGTATTCCCCTTCCTGTGGTTCTGGGAGAAATCTGAGGAAACTCCTTCTCCCAAAAACGAAGCAAGGAAGCATTGACTCCAAACATCTCAGCCACTTCGGCTATGGAGTAGTATAATTTTAGCTCTTTGTCTGTATTTAGCATAGAAACCGTTGTTTTAAGAGATTAATCGAACACTTTACCATGGTTGGCAGCTAACTGGATCATCTTCTCATAATCTTCCGCACTCAAATCCATGAAATAATAGTTAACAGGATTCACAACCTTTCCTTTCACATGCACCTCATAGTGAAGATGAGGACCCGTACTCTTTCCTGTACTTCCCACCTTTCCGATCACTTCACCACGCACCACTTTTTTCCCGACTTTCGTATTGTAGCCTTGCAAGTGAGCGTAACGAGTCAGATAACCGAAACCATGGTCGATCTCAATTGTATTGCCATATCCTGTTTCCCATCCCACTTTCACCACCGTCCCGTCTCCGGTCGCATAAACATCTGTCCCCGGATGAGCGGAGAAATCCATTCCCGAATGGAATTTTGTGGTGCCATATATCGGATCAATACGTGTCCCGTATCCGGAAGCAGTCTTACGAAGGTCTTTATTGGAAATAGGCTGAATAGCGGGAATACACTTCAACATTTCATCATGGTTCTTGCACATATCTATCACATCGTCAAAAGACTTGGACTGGATATAAATTTGTTTCGATAATACATCCAGCTTTTGAGTCGTATTTACGACCAGCTTGGAGTTTGCCAGATCCATCAGTTCTTCATAACGGTTTGTGCCTCCAAAACCAGCCTGACGGATAGCCGGTGAAACAGGATCAGCCTGCAGAATCACCCGATACAGGTTATCATCACGCTGCTGAATATCCTGAAGCACCCCCATCGCATCATCCAGACGGCGGGAAAGTACGTTATATTGTGCCAAAAGACGACTGTTTTCGATTCGCAACTCCTTCTCCGAAGGCGATCCGAACACCAAAAGTAAAATGATGAAGCACCCTGCTCCAAGTCCCATACCGATAAAAAGCTGGCGCAGAATGCTAAGCGCACGTTGCCGTACGGTAGGGTAAATTCGATCATAAGTCTGCGTCCTTGGATTGTAGATGTAGTAAACTTTGCGCATCTTTTTGGAAATATTTCGCTTGTTAATACGGCAAAAGTAATAAAAACAAGCTATCTTTGCACAGTTTTTTGAGAATATTAACCTCAACAATAGATATATAGAAGAATATGTTGACTGCAAAAGAGATCAGAGATTCTTTCAAGAATTTCTTTGAGTCGAAAGGACACCACATCGTTCCCTCGGCTCCGATGGTGATAAAAGATGACCCTACCCTGATGTTTACCAACGCAGGGATGAACCAGTTTAAAGATATCATTTTGGGTAACCACCCGGCGAAATACACAAGAGTCGCGGACTCTCAGAAGTGTCTGCGTGTAAGCGGAAAACATAATGACCTGGAAGAAGTGGGACATGACACGTACCACCACACGATGTTCGAAATGCTTGGCAACTGGTCATTCGGTGATTACTTCAAAAAAGAAGCTATCAACTGGGCATGGGAATATCTGGTAGAAGTATTGAAACTGAATCCGGAACATCTGTACGCCACTGTATTCGAAGGAAGTCCTGAAGAAGGCTTGAGCCGTGACGACGAAGCTGCTTCTTACTGGGAACAGTTCCTGCCGAAAGATCATATTATCAACGGCAACAAACATGACAACTTTTGGGAAATGGGTGATACAGGACCTTGCGGACCTTGTTCGGAAATCCACATCGACCTTCGCCCGGCAGAAGAACGCGCTAAAATCTCCGGTCGCGACCTAGTCAACCACGATCATCCTCAAGTGATTGAAATATGGAACCTCGTGTTCATGCAATATAACCGCAAAGCTGACGGCAGCCTCGAACCACTTCCTGCAAAGGTAATCGATACAGGTATGGGATTCGAACGCCTCTGTATGGCTCTGCAAGGTAAAACATCCAACTACGATACGGATGTATTCCAACCGATGCTGAAAGCTATTGCAGCGATAGCAGGCACAGAATACGGAAAAGACAAACAGCAGGACATCGCCATGCGCGTGATTGCTGACCACATCCGTACGATTGCCTTCTCTATCACAGACGGTCAGTTACCTTCCAATGCCAAAGCCGGTTATGTCATCCGCCGTATCCTCCGTCGTGCCGTTCGTTACGGATATACTTTCCTCGGACAGAAGCAATCATTCATGTACAAGCTGCTTCCGGTGTTGATAGACAACATGGGAGGCGCTTATCCGGAACTGATCGCACAGAAAGGTCTGATTGAAAAAGTAATCAAAGAAGAAGAAGAAGCATTCCTTCGTACGCTCGAAACAGGTATCCGCCTGCTGGATAAGACCATGGAAGATACCAAAGCCGCCGGAAAAACTGAAATCAGCGGTAAAGACGCCTTTACTTTATATGATACTTTCGGTTTCCCCTTGGATTTGACCGAACTGATTCTTCGTGAAAACGGAATGACTGTCAACATCGAAGAGTTCAATGAAGAAATGCAACAGCAGAAACAGCGTGCCCGTAACGCCGCCGCCGTTGAGACGGGTGACTGGGTAACTCTGAGAGAAGGAACAACCGAATTTGTCGGATATGACTACACTGAGTACGAAGCTTCTATTCTTCGTTACCGTCAGATCAAACAGAAAAACCAGACTTTGTATCAGATTGTACTGGACTACACTCCGTTCTATGCAGAAAGTGGTGGTCAGATAGGTGATACCGGTGTGCTGGTCAGCGAATTCGAGACTATCGAAGTAATCGACACCAAGAAAGAGAATAATCTTCCGATTCATATTACCAAAAAATTGCCGGAACATCCGGAAGCTCCGATGATGGCTTGTGTAGACACCGACAGACGTGCTGCCTGCGCAGCCAATCACTCGGCTACTCACTTACTGGATTCAGCCTTGCGTGAAGTACTGGGCGAGCACATCGAACAGAAAGGTTCATTGGTAACACCCGACTCACTGCGTTTCGACTTCTCTCACTTCCAGAAAGTGACAGACGAAGAAATCCGCAAGGTAGAACATCTGGTTAATGCCAAGATCCGCGCTAACATTCCTTTGAAAGAATACCGCAATATTCCTATCGAAGAAGCCAAAGAACTGGGAGCTATCGCTCTCTTCGGCGAAAAGTACGGAGAAAGGGTACGTGTGATTCAGTTCGGTTCTTCTATCGAGTTCTGTGGAGGTATCCACGTAGCCGCAACCGGAAATATCGGTATGATCAAGATCGTATCCGAAAGTTCTGTTGCTGCCGGTGTACGTCGTATCGAAGCTTACACAGGAGCACGTGTAGAAGAAATGCTGGACACTATTCAAGATACACTGAATGACCTGAAAGCGCTCTTCAACAACGCACCGGATCTGAGTGTTGCCATCCGCAAATACCTCGACGAAAACGCAGGATTGAAGAAGCAGGTAGAAGACTTCATGAAAGAAAAAGAAGTCGCCCTGAAAGCAAGACTGCTGAAGAATATGCAGGAAATACATGGCATCAATGTCATCAAATTCTGCGCTCCGCTACCGGCAGAAATGGTAAAGAACATCGCTTTCCAGCTTCGTGGCGAAATCACAGAAAACTTATTCTTCGTAGCCGGAAGCATAGACCACGACAAACCAATGCTGACAGTAATGCTTAGCGACAATCTCGTAGCCGGCGGGTTGAAAGCTGGTAACCTGGTGAAAGAAGCAGCCAAACTGATTCAAGGCGGTGGAGGCGGTCAACCTCATTTCGCTACTGCCGGAGGCAAGAATGCAGACAACCTGAGTGCCGCTATTGAAAAAGTACTGGAACTTGCAGGGATTTAATCTGTAGACAAATAGAGATCAAGCATAAAAGAAGGAAGACAATACTCTTTTATGCACTTATTGAGGCACGGATGACACGGATGACACGGTTTTAAATACAAAAGAACCGTATTATCTGCGTCATCCGTGCCTTAGTAATATGATTATAGTAATCATCCGGATCGATCCGCCCCCGGTTGCTTTCAGTTTGTTTCTTTCTGTACAGAAAAGAATATATTTAGGCACGGATTACACGG
>NZ_KV804233.1:0-328 GCF_001811315.1 Bacteroides sp. HMSC067B03
GATGTCAAAGCCATTTGCGCGGCAAACGGGATCAATGATACGGAGGAACAGGAAAACATTTGGGGAAAGTTGAATAAAGAGAAAAAAGAGCCTGTGCCGGGAAAATATGTTTGGTTTACCGATGATTTGCGTGAACTGTCCGGCATGATCGAAGACCGTATAATCAAACAACAAATCGAGCGTGGAGAACTGGCATGAAAGTTTGGAGTCAGAAGAACCTAGAAGACATCCGACATGAATATATTGATTTTGACGGTGAATGGTATTTGGCATTCGGTCGTCCTGAAAAGTCCGGTTGCTGGATCATTTACGGAAAGTCGGGACAAGG
>NZ_KV804234.1:0-633 GCF_001811315.1 Bacteroides sp. HMSC067B03
AGCCGTTAAGTTTCCCGGTGCTTGCCCTGGCTTCCCGGACTTTAAAACCTCTCTTACCAAGTTCTTCCTTGAATTTGGTAAAGTCAAAGCCCTGCATCTTCTTCAATACGCCGTCCATGGCTTCCTTGATTTCCGCTTTGTTGACTTTGCCAATGTCCTGCGACTGTACAAAGTTCCGTTCCTTGGCTATGGCATTGGCGGCTTCCGTTGCCTTTTTCCCTATCCAGTTGTCCCGGTACAGTTCCCCGGAAAGGGAAACCCGGTTTGCCAGTATGTGCAGGTGGGCTTGCTCTTTCTTGCTCTCCGTACCGCTGTGCCGGATGATGATGTACTGGTGGTTCGCCAACCCCATGCGCTGCATGAAGTCGTTACCAAGTTCCGCCCAGTCCACATCCGTAAAGGTGGCGCTTTCCTCTATCGAGGGGCTGACCTCGAAACGTAGGCAGTTGTTTTTTACGTTCGGAAAATCAATGTGATACGGTTTCATTTCCTGCACCATTTCCGCACCAGTACACCCATAAAGTTCATGCCGGGCTATCTCGGTGGCTACTGCCTGCCCGTTTATCTCTTTGGCGAGGTCGTACTCCAATGCCGCCACACCATGTGATATGCTTTTCCCTTTCCCTATCATCG
>NZ_KV804235.1:0-1914 GCF_001811315.1 Bacteroides sp. HMSC067B03
GGACAAATACCACAAAAGAGTTGACATACAGCGAAGCAATGTATCTCTGCGGCTATTTGAACGGTGCGAAAAAAGAAAACCGGGATTTGACTATCACCGAACGGGAAATAAGGAGACGCAGGTCGGCTGTCCTGAAGAGAGTGCAGCGGATCGGAATCGACACAACGGACTGGGGAGCGGTAAATGCGTTTTTCCTTGATGTCCGGATAGCTGGAAAGAAGTTTCGCGAACTGGACGGGGAAGAACTTCTCCTGTTGATACCGAAACTGGAGTCAATATTAAAAAAGAAAGAAGATGGCGGATATTAGTGCGGAACAACACCGGATTAACCGGATTAATGAATTACTGGATCGGCTTGACAAGATTCCCGGTGAACTGGATGCCATACACGAGAAATTGTATGCCGGAAATATGGATCGCAATACATTTGCGAAGTTGGTAGACCAAAGGTCATCGCTTTATATTGAAGCGGAAAATAAGGAACGGGAACTGAAAGAAGTATATAAAATCAAATTGTAATTAATCATTTAAAAATTTAATAGTATGGATATTAGTAAATTGTCAAAAGAAGAAAAGGCGGAACTGTTGCGTAAACTGAAAGAGGAAGAAAAAACAGAGTCCATCCAGCGGAAAGAAACCTACGAAGCATTGAGGCATCAATTCATGTTCGATGTGGAAAGTAAACTCATGCCAGTAGTGAATGACGTTCAGGGCTTTTATGATTGGATTGTAGGTGAAAGCAAGGCTTTCCGTAACGTGATGCGTGAATACGGTCAGCTCCGTATGCGTCAGGGTGAAGAGACCGCCACCTTTTCAGTAGTAGATGGGAATTTCAAACTGGAGGTAAAAAGCAATAAAGTGAAAAGTTTTGATGAACGTGCCGATCTCGCTGCCGAAAGGCTGATTGACTACCTGAAGAATTATATAGCCCATTCGGAAAAAGGAGTCGATGATCCGATGTATCAAATGGCGATGACGCTTCTCGAACGTAACCGTCAGGGAGATTTGGACTATAAGTCTATCAGCAAATTATATGAATTGGAGTCACGTTTTGATGAAGAATATGCGGCTATCATGCAGTTGTTCAAAGAAAGCAATGTCGTGTATAAAACTGCAACTAATTACTATTTCCATAAGCGTGACGAGAACGGAGTATGGCGTCGTATTGAACCTTCATTCTGTAGATTATGATTATAGCAGTTGACTTTGACGGAACCATTAGCCGGGGGAAATTCCCGGCTATTGACGGGGAGCAACCATACGCTGGCGAATCGCTCCGGAAATTACATGATGAAGGACATAAAATCATTATTTGGACGTGCCGTACTGGTGATCAGTTATTGAATGCCATCAACTGGCTGTTGGAACGCCAAATACCATTTGACCGTGTAAATGACCATGATCCTGAAAATGTTGCCAAATATGGGGAAGGCGGGAAAAAGATATATGCCCATTGCTATATCGATGACAAAAACATCGGGGGCTTTCCCGGATGGCTGGCATGCATGAAAGAGATTGAACGGATGGAAGAAGCCTATAAAACTATTTTAAAAGAGGATAAAACTAAAGTATGAACAAAAAGAAGGAGATAATACGCACTACCAGAAATTTCAAAAGGATTCTGAAAAGTGGGAATGTGAAAACGGTATTGACTGTTAGTGATTGGGATATATATGCAAAAACATACACTATTGAGGAAATTGCCGCCCGTTTTTTACGGATAAAAGGTTATAATGTACAAATCACCATATCGGATAATACGGAGCATCCTTCCTACCTCTTTGGTTATATACGATTCTATCGTTATGCTAGAATCAAGTTTAATTCTAATTAGAAAAAAGATGAATGCAAAAGACCAAAGAAAACTATGCAAAGCCGGATATACAATCCTGCGTCGCCATGATTACCCCCAGC
>NZ_KV804236.1:0-203 GCF_001811315.1 Bacteroides sp. HMSC067B03
CTCTTCTCATAGGCGGTTTCGTACCCCCGTGGGGAGTATATAATGTACCTCCAGCGTCTTAGTGATGTGATAGTCAACGGGAAAGGCGAAACCGTTCTTTTTTTGCCCCTTTATTAATACTTTTATCTTATGGAAACTGAAAACGCTTTGACTATCGCGGAAGAAAGTCTCAATGAACTCTTTTTTGAAGAAGAAGCCCGTCT
>NZ_KV804237.1:0-836 GCF_001811315.1 Bacteroides sp. HMSC067B03
AAAAATAACGCTTCATCCGCTCCGTTACGACAATGTAACCGCCTTCATTGTGAATCTTGGCATAAGCCAGCGGATCAGTCTGATAAATGATACGGTCTATTCCACGGTTGACTGCATGAATACTGTCACGAAGCTTCCCGCTTTGTATCAACACGCCACGATCCGAACCAACCGTGAGCGACCTTTTAGCCCACGGTGTCAATGATGTATCAAGAAATCCCTGCCTGCGAAAATTCTGCTTGAAGAAGTTCACACCCGCAACTTTCGCGTAGCGGTGAGCATCTTCTACCAGCGTGGATAATTCTTTGAAAAAATCGGGTAATTCAGTCCTTTCCATTTGCATTTCAAAATAAAATTGTATATTTGCAATGTTCGCGGCTGTAACAGGTCAAGAACTCCCTTCAGGAGTGTCAGTTTCGGCTGTCACTCCTGAAGTTCTTTTAAGAGTTCAGTTACTTTTCCGGTTTTTACATCTTTCCAAGACACCTTCACCGCCTTCCCGGAATAAATGAATATCATCTGCTGTCCGGAGAACTTGTCCCCATACAGTTTGTATATCCCGTTCAGTTTGTTCTGCACCATTTCCGGTTTAATGCTTTCAAATGCATCAAGATTGAAAACGGTGAATTCGCACTGCTGCTTACGCGAACTGTCCAGCCCGTTTTTAATTCCGCCTAATCCCTGAATGTTCTTCAGGTCTGCCAGCTTTTCGTTAATCAAATATTCCGGGTTCTTTATCCCGTCCTCGTTGATGTGCGGGCGGATTTTAATCTTCATGTTCAATTCCTTTGAAATGACACGCGCGCTTTCGACATTCTTAACCAAGTCTTTCGGAT
>NZ_KV804238.1:0-290 GCF_001811315.1 Bacteroides sp. HMSC067B03
GATGCCTTAAAGCCTCCAGTTGTTCGGAATTGAACAAGTCTTTCATCTTACCAAGTTCTTTTTTCAATTCCTTGGTTTCGGTCTTTAGTTCTTGGTTCTCCGTCCTTAATCGGTTACTGGTTGTCCTTGCGTTGTCCATTTGTTGTCTATAATACTCCTTGTCATTCTCGGCTTTGAATGCCTTTGTGCCGTTTTGCTCTTTTTCAAGTATAGCCTTTCCCAGTCTATCGGATAGCTGTTCATTTTCCCCCTCTAAAGCCTTTACTTTGGCTTTTAAGGCATCCTTTTCC
>NZ_KV804239.1:0-2110 GCF_001811315.1 Bacteroides sp. HMSC067B03
TTGGGAGAAGATCCAGCATGTTGATACGGTAATGATAGCAGATGGTAAGTTTAGTTTTCGAGGAAAGGCGAATGATTATAATCCTTCTATATTGACAGTTGGCAATTATCCCAAACCCACGCGTTCTGTAGAATTATTTTTGGATGCAGGAAAGATACAAGTATCTTTAGACTCACTGAGTGTTGTAGGTACGCCTTTAAATGATGCTCTATCACAATTCCAGAAGACAATGAAGCGGTTCACCAATGACATTACTCAAGTTACATCAGATAGTTTGAAGCGAATGCTTAATATGTCAAGAAGATTAATGTATAAAGAATTTGTGAGACAGAATATACATAATGGAATTGGACGTATGTACTGTTACGGTTGGAACTATTCATTACCTGATTTTGAAGAATTGTACGCATTGACTGATGATACACTGAAAAATACTCCATGGATGCTTGCCGTTTTAGAGGAACATAAAAGAGATCAAGAACGTATGAATAAGCTTTCTCAAATGTCAGGAGAAACATTTAAAAATCATATATTCGAGACGCTTTCTAAGAAACGAAAAGAACTGAGAAACTATGTTGGTAAGTCCAAATTATTGGTCGTTGATGTATGGGCATCATGGTGCGGACCTTGTAAAAAGGAAATTCCACATTTGAAAAAAGTTTATGATGATTATAAAGACAAAGGCCTTTCAATAGTCAGTGTTTCAATTGATGATTCAGATAAGAAATGGAAAGAAGCAGTGGACAAATTTGAAATGCCTTGGGAACAACTTAGGACAAGCTCGAATGAAGAGATGAAGTCTTTTATGGGAGATTATCTAATAGGAGGAATTCCTCACATGATTATAATTGATAAAGAAGGAATTATAGTCTATGCTGGTTCAGCTCTTCGTGCAGAAAAAGGACAATTGCAAAATTTGCTAGATGAAAAATTGAAATAGCTTGAGATAAATATTTTGTTTTAAAGTACTACTAGATTATGGTATTAGCTGATAGAGACGTTGCATTAAAGCTGTTGCAATTTCTTTACTATATTTGGGATGAGACCTTATGTTTATAAGTGTCCTAATGTAAAACTATGGAAGTGATAGAATGTAAAAACATAGTTTAAAAGTATGTGATGTTAGCTTTTAGTAATGAATTGTTGTATAATATGCGTTTTTGTGTTGAAGGAATATATAATGATTTAAATGTTGTGTGAAAGATAATCTTGAATATTTTATATCATATGATTCTGTAGTATAAAATTATATGTTTTGAGTTAGTTTGTATTTGTTTACATGGAATGAGAATGTTTCTTTTGTGATGACTATGTGTAATTTGCACATTAAAAGCATATTGCTGTAAAATGTTGTGGCTATTATTTATTAAAACAATTTTTAAAATGAAAAAATTATCAAAAATGACTCTACTACATGTAGAGAAAATGTCTGATTCAGAAATGAAGCAGATATTGGGAGGAAACTCTCTCGCCACGCTAAGTAGCGATAATTGTTATGAAGAATATATTTCAACTGATCCTCCTGAGACAAAATGCTCTGGTTCTTGTGCTCCTTATATGCATTATGACTTTGATACGCAGAAGCTTACTTCTATACCAAGAATTTGCAAAAAAACAATAGGTTGTCAATGTGTTATGTCAACTAAATTTTGATAAGTAGTAGCAGGTATTAACATGAAGCCTGTTTCTTTATAAGAAACGGGCTTTAAATTGTAAATAAAATATGAGGTATATAATTGTGTTTTTTTTGATGCAGATGTTTTCACTACCGATAATGAGCCAAGTGCAATTGCCAGATTCTATGGTCATCTGTTTTATGGACTCCAAAGTTATGGATACGCAGGCGGCATATTGGAAAGTTTATAAAGAAGAAGCAACAGGAACGGGGGAGGTTATATCTGTACGTAATGCTATCATGCGTTATGGTGAAATAGCGCGGAATGGTATTTGGACATTTTGGACTATAAATAAACTTGAAGAAACTCCTTTGCAACCTGATGAATATATAATTCATGGAACAGTAAACTCAGTTTATAATGGTGAATTTGCTATGTTAATAACATTTGAACCAACTGATTGGGAGAAGATCCAGCATGTTGATACGGTAATG
>NZ_KV804240.1:0-44538 GCF_001811315.1 Bacteroides sp. HMSC067B03
GAAGGGGATGTGCCTTAGTTTTGACACAGCCCCAATATAATGGTATAATCATTGTAAAATTTATTGTTAGGTAATATTATCCATTTTAAAATATTGATTATGGCAAGAGAAATTATTAATTCTATCAAGTGTGGTTTTTGCCACGAAAAGTTTGATGTTGCAACAGAGGACATTGAGTGGGAACATATTAATGATGCAGGAGAAACTGATACAGATTCTGATGTTTATGATTTCTCTGTTTCACAAAAGATCAAATGTCCTAATTGTGGAAAAAGTAATAAAATTCTTGTAAAAATGAAAGGAAAATCATCATGTGATATAACCGAAATAGAGGTAATATCTATGGAATTTGGGGCACTGTCCTAATTGTTTTTTTAAGTTGCAGCTGTATAGAATAGATAGGAGCCATTCTTGGTTCGACGCTATCAACTGCAACACTATATAAAGCTAAAAAGTTAAGGATTTATTTTATTACTTTTTAAGTAATATCCTCCTGTTTTAGGTACACCCTTGAACTCTATCAAATATTTGTCTTGTAAAGTCTTAATATATTGCATAGTCGTTCTTAAACTCTTGTTGATATGCTTACTGATTTCAGAAGCATTTAAACCGGGAGTGGTTGTCTGCAGATTGAGAATAGCTTGTTCATTCTCGTTTATAGTATCATTTACTCTGCCATTTACTGTGTCATAGTTGGCAGAGTTAGAGATTTGACGTTTAAATACTACCGTAAACATTCCCTCCGTATGAAATTCTGGTTCGGGCAGATGCCCGGTATTGAATGGTAAACATTACCTGACGGGTGAGGAAGTATGCAAGCGGCTTTGCATCAGTAAACGGACGTTGAAGGATTACAGGGACACGGGGCTGCTGGGTACGTGCAGCTTCCGGGAAAAATCATCTACCGGGAAAGTGACATCATGGATTTGTTGGAAGGGTTCTATCAGAAATGAAATCTTGAAAACATGGAATCTTGTTTTCTTGCTTTCTTAAAAGATTGAAATATAGCTGTCTTGTTTTCTATATTGTTTGGTTGAAAGCCAGCAATCACGGTTTCTTGAAAACTGTTTGCTGGCTTTGTTAATTATTCAAAAATTATTCAGTAACAAAGTGCTTTGTAGAACAATATGCCTTAACTCCCATTTTGGATGTAGTGTGTAATATTAGGATAATGGCAGGAACTAAAATGGCAGGTGTCATTCCTATAATTGGTGATAACCAATTTGATAGAGCAGTAACACTTCCCAAACCGATAGATTTTCCTGCTGCTAAAAATTTCTTTTGTTCTTTTTCATAATCAGGATGTCCACAAATGAGTTTGTCAAATTCATCTTTTAGCCTGCTCCAATAGCTTTGGGCATCTGTCGTGTTGGTTTGACTACCTCCGAATGTCGCTGTTTGAATGGGGCCTCTCGCTGTTAACCATTCCTCGGCTGCTTTCTCTTCTCCATATTTAGATACTAATTGTTCAATAACAACTTTTTGATATGGTTTAAGGCAAGCATACCACTCGTTAAGTGATAAATCATCTATTTCTATCATAACATTTCTTTTATGTGATTTGCAGAAATACAATAAGAAGTTTGGTTTAATTCATGAGGGTTTATTCCAGCTATAATAACTCCTGATGCAGGTGCATAAGTGCCTATTAATAAGCCAATAATTGCCCCAGTCCTAATATTAAACACTAAAGAACCTGATTGTCCAGGTCTTGTTTGTATATTAATCGTTGCATATTTTGATTTGATTCCAGATGTTTCTAATAACATTTTAGCTCCAATTTCTGTTTCTTGATATGTCAGTACTCTTCTGCCCATAACACAATGTGGAAATCCAAACATACCAATTTTCTCTCCCACTGGAATGTTATCTAATGATTCCAATGGAGGTAAATTGCCATTAAATCCTAAATCCGTTTTTAATATGCATAAATCAGTAATTGGATTTATATCCTCAATAATAGCAGTGGCAGGATGACATGACAAGTCTGTTACGTCTTGATAAACATTTATATTCGGAATATGAGGTAATAAAACACATAAATCATTTGTTTCATTTCCTACAACATGCCGTGCTGTAACTACTTTACCCTCATTAGAAATAAGGAATCCGGTTCCTAACATATCAATTGCATGAGTATTTTTATTGTACTTCCCTATTACAAGTGTTATTTGTGTAAAATCAAACATGGCTTTTATATTTATAATGTTTTTATTGTCAAATTTAGCAGAAAAAATTCAGTCTCCCAAATTATTAATTTGTTTTTCAACTTCTTGCATATCCCTTAATATCGTTTGGTCTAATACCTTTGCGTAGTGCTGTGTCATTCGGGTGGATGAATGCCCCAGCATTTTAGCCACGTTCGGCAGTGACACGTTGTTAGCCAGTGCGATAACCGATTCGAAATTGTGCTGGGTGGTATGCGTGGTCAGGTTCTTTTTGATACCGCACAGGTAGGCAATCTCTTTCAGGTAGCTGTTCATCCTCTGATTGCAGGGAACGGGTAATAAAGTTCCTTTATCCATGCAGTAGGGATTATTCTTATACTTTTCAAGTATCTGTTTGGAATACTCAAAAGCGGGATGTTACAGAGGTTGTTTGTCTTTTCACGGGGTTTCACTATCCACAGATTACCGTTGTTGTTCTCTGAAACGTGTTCGGGGCGTAGATTATACACGTCTATGAATGCCAACCCGGTATATAAGGCGAAGATAAAAATATCCTTGACCAGTGCGAGACGTGGAATAGTGAACTCCTTATTCATAATGGTTTGTAGTTCTTCATAAGTAAGGAATGTTGGATCTGTTTCATCCTGCTGCATCTTGTAACCATAGAAAGGATCTTTTCGCATCCATTCTTTAGCGAGGCCCATATTTGTTATTTTCTTTAAGCATTTCATGTATCGCACAACAGTATTGCGACATAACCCTGCTTCTGTTTTCAAGTATATATCAAACGCCTTAATAAACTCTGGGCTTAATTCATGGAAAGTAATATCTTCTTTCTCATAAAACTTAAGAATGGCTTTTTGTAGTTTGTTCAGTACATTCTTGTAACGGTTTATGGTAATTGGAGAATAGTCCATATTGATAACCTTCTCCATTTCTCCAATCTCTTGTTGCATGGTGCCAAGCAATGTACGCATTTCCGTATCTTTCCCAAATGTGCGCTTTAGCAGCAGTTTAGGGGTAATAAGGGCCTGCTCCAGCATAAGCTCTTTATGTTTTTCAAGTACACGTGCATTTAGTTCTGCAATGTAGTTATTCAGTTCACTAGAGAGTCTGTCTTTTCCTTTGCTGCATCCTTTTGCTGCATTCCACAGTTTTAGTGAAATACTTCTTTGGATACGGGTTTCTTCGTATTGCCCATTGATTGTGATGCGCATCAAAATCGGTGCTTCTCCATTTTTCAATAATTTCGTTTTGAGCACGAAAAAAAGAATGTTCATTGTTCCATAATCTTTTTCTTTAAAAGTGGTACATTCAGTTATTTCGTCAAATTCGGATGTTGTGAAGAATGTTTTGAAGAGTTAAATTCGGTGGCTTTTTTATGGTGATGGAATGAAAAGCCACCTTTTTTTCGGTGGTTTTTTAGATTTCACTCGTTATGAGCTTACCATTAAAAAAGAACTTACTTTTGTATTTCTGCACTCTTTTCTGTTATTCATCTTGACTTCTGAACAGCTATGCAAAAGTATTACTTTTGCATCTAAAGGTGATAATTGCAAATCATTGAAAAACAGTGAAATATATCGTATTCGGTGGCTTTTTTTAGGGACTCGGAAAAAACCACTGAATGGGCAATTCCTAAATTCTTAAATATGTGTTTATTTGCCTGATAGGAGGGTAAAAAGAAACCCTTGAACTATCTCTAATTCAAGGGTTTTCAAGAAACTTACTGAGTTTAAAGTGGTGCCACCAGGAATCGTGATAAATTCGCAAGTAGCTGTATATCATTACTTTTCAGAAACAGCGCAAGAGTAATTTCCTCCTATTGCTCCACCGTTGGACTTCTACGTTTTGCGTATCGTTGCAGCGGATGATTTCTTGATGCAAAGGTAGTGATTTAGTTTGAATTATTGTCTTTCAACTTCTTTATTTCTTTATCAAAATCGCTTTCCAACAACTCCATTTCGCGTTTGCAATAGATTTCAAACTCTTTTTCCGCTTTTTCAATCGCCTGTTTATGCGAAATGTTTCCCTTGCCAATCAAAACCTTTCGCTTGTGTGCTATAATTTGGCTGTCCAGTGCTTCTATCCAATCGTTCATTGTCATAGGATTCATCTCCAATGCCTGAAACTCCGCAAAATCCAAGAAACCGAAAACGAGCAGGTTCAAGCGTTGTAATTCTATTTCAGACAAATAGTTTTTAGCAATCTTCATGTCATCCTTAGTTACATAGTTACCTTTGAAGTTTGTCATGCCTACAAACGGCTTTTCATTATCCACACGATTGTATATGATTTCGGCAGCAGTATTTTCGTGAACAGCGTAATGCAACTTGTTTTGTACGGTGGCGAAGAACATCTTTGTCATGCTGTCTCGTGGGTCATAGTCTGTGGCATATATATCTGTGACTTGTTGGTAGAAGTTGTACTCACTGCTGCGAATATCTCTGATACGTTGTAACAACTCACGTAAACAGCGAGTGCCGCCTTGCTTTAAGCGTTCATCATCCATCGCGCCCCCTTTTGGGATATATTCGTGAAACCGCTGTGTAGCCCAACGATGAAAACGAGTTGCAACCTGATATTGAACACGATACCCAAGAGCAATTATCATATCAAGATTGTAATGGTCAATATTGCGCTTTACCTGGCGATTTCCCTCCTGACGAATTAACAAGATTTTCTTGTTAATTGCTTCTATGGCAAGTTCCCCATCGGCTCAACGCATAATATGTGATGAACCGCAGAATACGTCTCAGATTGGAATCACGCTCAACCGGGGTCGGCATCGCTGAAGCCAATTTGTGCAGACTCACCATCTGCACCAAACAGGGCATGAAGCATAAGGCCATGAGCTTTATACGGGCCAAATTCATCGTATTGCCAAAATGTTCTTGCATAATCAGGAGAATTTGGTTAACTTTGACCACGTCCTTGGAATCAGTAATCTTCATAGGAAAAAACCGTTAAACATTTCTTTCAAGTTGCTGAATTTTAAGAGTTTTTATAAATACAATATACTAATATTTAGATATTTAATAACATGCTTTCAAAAATTATCATCTACTAAAATGACAGATACATATCCACTACAAATAACACTTATAGACTGTTCTCCATTAGTGATAGACAATAGCTATCATGTGGTGGAGGAAGATGTACTTGCGGAGTGGGTAGCACAGCTATTGCTTGGCAACTCACTGCACATTGCGCGTGTCATTGAATGTCTTGATTCGAGTGCTGTGTCAATGAAAGATAAGGCGATAGATTGCATCATCAAAAAACTGAATACGGTTGGTGTATATAAACGGGATGGATGGCTGTTCCAAATGATTTCATGGATAGCGCTGAAAATTAAATTGCATGAAGATAACGGCAGCGGCAAGGTTTTTATGAATGCTCCGCACTCTGCTCCGGCACAGCATGGCATTGACGGATTTGCTCTAGTGATAGATGATAAGAAGATGATAAAACACATTGTACTCTGTGAAGATAAGTGTACAGAGGACGCAAGGAGTATTATTACAAGCCAGATATACCCAGAATTTGTGAATTTCGAGAATAGCGAATTTGATAATCGTGTTTTGGCGGAGGTGAGTTCGATTATTAGAAGCGAAGATTTTCTGATAAACATACAAGACGATATAGTGGACAACAAGTATTGGATGTATAGAATAGGTGTGACACGTCAGTCGGAGCATGATGATGAGGCTGGGAGAAAGGCTTTGTACAAAGACTATGACAAGAAGGTCGGTGGTGGTGTTAAAAGAAGATGTGCGGCGTCAGTTAATCTGGATGACGTTAGAAAATGGATGGAAGGGTTCAGTCAGAAAGTAATAAAGATATTGGAATCAAAGAAGAGTAAGGATGTTTAATAAGGTAACTGCTGACATATTAAGAATGCTGCCACCAGTTAAGGGTGTTGATATAGAACGCATGCCTCAACTGTTATCGAAGGTATATGCCCATATCGTTGGTCTGAAAACTAAGTATGAGGTTGGAATTCTCGAATTTGAAGCGGAGGAAATAGGTGATGACTATCGCACCTTGAGCGAACTGGCTTTTACGTTGGAACTTTATCTTGAGTCTGGTAAGTTTGAAGAAAAGCAGAATGCCATAGCATACGTGGCTGCTATGTCGCATAAGCTGATGGATAAACTGAAAACAAGACAACCGAAGGCGTTGGATACAGATGCTATCCCTGCTGATGTTGCAGCAATACTGATGTTTATCATTGGCGGCTATATAGCAGATGCGGAAGAACTGGCTAACCGCATAACGAGATATGAAGGGGAAAGTGATGCGGGATGGCAACTGAAGACCTGTATTTCTTTGTTAGCAAAAGGTAAATTGAAAGAACTTCTGGAAATACAAGAGGCAAGGTTGGAAGTGGGGGATTTAGAACTCTATGCTCAAGAGTTGCTATGGATACAGTTGACTGTTGGAATAAAAGCATTTGCAAATAAACTGTTAGGTGGGGAAGGTGAAGATTGGCAACAATATGTCAGAAGTGTAATACAGCTTGCTACATTTAAAGATGAGGAAACTGGATATAGGTTTGATTTTGTTGGTGTGAGTAGATTGGGCCATCTGCTATTGATGGCAATGAACGTGCTTGAACATCATTCTTTGTTGAGGGGAGTAAGACCCTACCTGATAACATCGCACCATTATGAACTTATATTGCACAAGATAGTGCAAAGGCCTTATTTGTGGCAGAATCATATAAATGCCATTGAACAAGATTTTCTAAAAGCCGGAGTGTCATCGGTAATAACATTCCCCACAGGTGCGGGAAAATCAACACTATTAGAGTTGAAAATACTCCAGCATGTGGCAGTCGGTGGTCAGGCGGTTTATTTGGTTCCGACTCATGCTTTGGAATATCAAGTTAAGGGTATGATGGAACACCTGCTACAAACAGAAGAATATAAAGATATAAGTCTTGGTAAGGAATTTACGACAGAAGAGGAAGATGACGAGCCAGTGAAAGTGATGACACCAGAACGGTGCTCTACGCTTTTAGCTCTAAAACCTTCTGCTTTCGAGGGAGTGACACTCGTAGTGATGGATGAATTTCACATCATTGGCGAAGACGGACATAGATCGCTTGGCGCTATGTACTGTCTGGTTTCTCTTCTTAGTACTGTGCCAGATGCGGACTTTGTGTTATCATCTGCAATGGTGGAAAATGGGAAGGAAATGTCTGAGTGGATTGCGGATGTAACAGGAAGAACGTGTCTGAATCTCTCGATGGCGTGGAAGCCTACAAGTCAGTTGCAGGGTTGTGTGGTGTATCCATTAGATAGATGTCTGGAATTGAGGAAACTCGCATTGCAAGATAAGCAGAACAGAGGAAACCGGAAAGGGCCTTCATCTAATTTGAAGAAAAGGCTTACAGCAACGCCTTATTGTTTGTTCAGCCTTCAGAACACATGGGAGTCGGACAAAATGGCTGATTATTATCTGACTCCCGTATTGGACCATGACGTGACAATAGGAGTGAATAAGTTCTGGAATCTGATAGGCAACAGGAATCAGGTAGCCAAGGAACTGGCGAAGAAGTTTTCGGCTTTAGGGATGAAAATTATCGTGTTTGTGGAAAACCCGGCGCAAGCGAATTCGTTAGTAAAGCAATTGGATGGAGAAATAGGACTTCAATCATATCCAGCGACATTACAGAGGAAGATAAGAAGTATATATGAAGAGCTTGGTAATGCAAATTGTACATATATAAAAGATGAAATGGGTGCCGTTCCTCATCATTCGCTGCTTTTACCAGAAGAACGGCATGTGATGGAAACCTTGTTCAGAGGCAAGCACGACATTATGGTAGCTACAGCTACTTTGGCGCAAGGCGTGAACCTACCTGTAGATGTGGTGCTGATAGCTGGTGAAGACCGTTATGATGTAGATAAAGACGGTAGAGGGCAGATGGATGCCCATGAAATACTGAATGCAGCAGGAAGGGCCGGTAGAGCGGGGTTCCGTTCGCAAGGTGCCGCCATACTGGTGTCGAATAGTGTGATCGGAATTCAGAACAACGAATTAACTGATGCCTGGTTTTCGCTTAAAAACAATATCTTCTCCAAGGGTGATAACTGTCTAACGGTTAACGATCCGTTTGGAAAGCTCATGGAAGAAGCGGAGGTGAACAAGGAGCAGAAGTTGGTGCTGATGAAACTGAATTTGGCAGGTGAGAATGAAAGACGGATATTGTCTAAATCTCTTTATGCTTTTCAACTTAGAAAAAGGAAGAAGGAGACAGATGAGTTTCTGGAAAAAATGGTCCATCTGTCATCTCAATATGGGGAGGTCGGAAGAGATATATTGCTGGAGTTGTCCCTTAAGTCTGGAATCGACAGACAGTTACTGGAAGATTTCTACCACTGGTTAAAGGAATCAAATGCAGATAGGGCTTCGACTGTTATAGACTTGTTGAAACTCTATTGTTGCTGGCTGTTTGAGAGACCGGTTGCACTGAAAGAGTTATTGATTTACGAGAGCACCTTGGAACAGATGTTGAAACTTTTTGGTGATGGACAAGAACTGAATGTTAATTTTATAAGGAAATTGTATGCGGTACTAAAACAATATGTTATGGGCTGTGATCTGCAAACAATCGGAGCATCGTTTGATGAAAGCAAGAACGATCCATACCTGACGCAGACGAGAAAATTTGTAATAAAGGTTTTGCCAGAATTGAGCTATGCATTCAGTGTGTTGGCTATGGTTCATATACAAGTGTTGAAAGAGTTTTACTTATTGGAAGAAGATATTCCCATGATTGTGAAGAACTTTGCCACCTACCTGAAGGAAGGCGTGACATCGGAAGATATGTTACGATTTAAGACAGAGAGAAGAATGATGAGAGTTGAGGCTCACAGGAGATTTAAAGAATAACGAATGGAACAGGGATAGATTTGCATCCATTCGCACTTCTAAAAGAGCAGGTGGAAAAAAGAATTTATAGTACTGTATAAAAAGATAAGCCAAGGCCTGGAGAATATGTCAGCAAATGCTGGCGATAGAGCTATATGGAAATTGATGCAGAACGTTCGTGATGTGTCGCGGAATAAATGATACATCAAAATGCTTATATTCGACTTTGTAAATGAGTTTAATGAAAGACAAGAAATAACATTAGATGATTTTCCAATAAAAATTACAGCTGTTAGTCCAAAAGGCAGTGAACAGATGAAAAAGATATTTAGAACAAATATTATTAAAGGTATATAAAAATGCAGTCCGATAAAATTTGGTGTGGCATTTTATGCTACACCAAATTCATTCAATCAAAAAATCGATGGTAAAGGAAAACATTAGAAAGATATTTGTTTAAATCCTCCAATATCTTCGAAATCTTTATTTTCAGCACAAATGTCAGGCTGTAAATAATCTTCTATACCAGATAATTTTAATAGAATCTGTTCATCGCTTATCGATATTCGGCTTCGGATTTTCTTGAAAAATTTAACCTCCGAATAAAGGACTTGTTTATCTGCTTCTATCATTTTTATGGCAAGGTCAATTAGTGTGATTTGCTCATCATCGGAAAGAACAGCATTTGAAAGTTCACTAAGATAATCTTTCAAAAAGGCTTTTCCTTGATTATTAATTTGATTGACGTACTCATTAATTGAGTATTCTACTTGAATGTCCTGAAAAAGGGTACTGTTTTCGGTTAATTCTTTAATCATACCCACTTCTTCTTGTGCAATTTCTCCATCACAAGCACAGCAACAGAACAACGTTTTGAGATATAATTCATTTGTTTTCATATTCGTAGCATTTTTATTTAGAAACCGATTCTGCGACGAGATTGTTGTATTTGTTCACCAACCATTGTCGCTTTTATCTTTAAATATTTGTCAAGTTCGGATTTTGTCAATGACGGTTTGGTTTTACTAATAACATCTTCAAGAATAGCCATTGTAATTCTTGATTTCTGTCGCAGAGCTATTCGTGAAGCATCATTGACTATCATTTCCAAGTCTGCAGAAACATAATTTTCTGTCAGTTGGGCAAGCTTTTCATAATCTAAACCGAAATCATACGGTCTTGATTTTAGGTAAAGCTCAAACATCAAGGAACGAGCCTTAAAATCGGGAGTGCCAATATAATATTTTTTATCAAGACGACCAGCCCTAAGTATTGCAGGGTCAATCATATCGGGATAATTAGTTGCCCCTATAATAAATACACCACGTTCTCCTGTTCTATCCATTTGAGCAAGCATTTCATTGACAGCACTACGTGCCATCTCGTGTACATCGCTGTCACGATTGGGTACCAATTCATTCATTTCATCAATAAAAATGATGGTAGGTGCGTTTTCTTCAGCATCTTTGAACATCTGAGCAATGTTCTCTTGAGTGGCATTCACGAAACGACTTTTTAGCGAGCTGGGCTTAATCAACATAAAGTTAAAGCCAACCTCCTCGGCAAAATGCTTTGCAAAGAAGGTCTTTCCACATCCAGGAGGTCCATAGAGTAGCATACCGTTAGGTATCGTCAAACCATAGCGAGCATACTCTTCAGGAGAGTTAAGAGCATCAATTACCTCAACTCGTAATTGTTCTTTAAGTTCATCCATTCCAGCAATGGCAGAAAAACCTTTTCCTTTTGGCACTGAATGTGGAACTTTTTTTGTTGAAGACTCCCCACTTTTGATTTTCTTTTGATTGTCTATACGAACGACTTTTATTTCGCCATTCAAAGCCCGAATGAACTCATCTGCAGACTCAAATCGTTCTGCAATATCAGTTGCAAGAGCTTTCCGCATTATATTCGTAACTTGTTCGTCAAGTTCAAACTTGTTTTCATCGGGGATGTGCAACGGCAACTCTTGTTGAGCCTCTATTTTTACTCGTTGAGCAGTCAAATCATCTTTACACTCACTTAAGTCAACAAAGTATGGTGGAATGCCAAAGATTAAATTATAAAGGATGGCACCCACCGAGAAAATGTCAGACTTAACTGAAAACACTCCGTTCAAGACCTCTGGTGCTGAATAAAATGGATTCAATCCCTTTTTATTAAAGGCGGAAGAGCCTTGTGAAAGGTAACGAGCATAGCCGAAGTCAATAATGCGAGGTACGTTAGTACCTTTCGACATATCCAACATGACGTTTTGAATGGTCAATTCGTTGTGAATAACAGGCTCTTGTAGAGCATGAAGGAATTTAACTCCATTAAGAATGCCTATTACGATAGTCTTTGCATCATAGACACTAAGATACCCTTCACGAGCAACGTACTGTGAAACCGTCTCTCCACTAATATAATCAAATACGATATAAGCAAATTTGCGACCATCTAAAACTACCTCGCCGTTATCATGGTATTTGACAACATTAGGATGATTAAGTGATTTCGCTATCTGTACTTCCAATATGTTGCCGTCTGCATCAAATTGGGTACGGTGGAGTTTAGCACAGTTAATGAGTTTGAGAAAGCGATTTTTTCCACCAGCGTCTTTCACACGGTAGGTTTCTGCATAATCACCTTCTTTGATTTGAAATGTAATTATGTAATTACCTAATTGTTGTCTCTTTGCAAGTGTAAACATACTATCCCCTATAAAGTCTGTCGAAAAAAATCAAGAATGCCTGACGATTGCCTAATGAGGACAACGGAATACTGCTAATATTTCCTTTTTCAACAAAGCCGAAAAATTTCTTTGAATGATTAATATGTTCAATGACCAAGTTTCCATTAGATGTAGATATACTTTTGGTATTTGAAGGATTGTATATTGTCCCATACACATCTATTTCATTACGAGAAATAGATAATGCATCAGAGTATAACGTTTCTTTATTGAGAATGCCGAAATTGACTTTCTCATCTTGGGAATGTTCAAGTACGAAGTGTGTTGTCCATACCTTTTCTACCATTTTCATCATACTGTATTCTTCATTTGCACCATTAGGATTCATTGGGTCTTTCGGATGTTTATCATCATAAGAACCCTCGGCAAAAAATATTCTGTTGAATTGATGGGTCTCCTTATCTTCTTTACCGAATATTGAAAAGTAATATTGAGTATTACTATAGGTATAATTCGTTTTTACGATGGTTTCACCAGTAAAGAGATATTCCATGTCCTTGAAAAGATAAACATTGGAAGATGTAATGTTGTCTCTTGAATCTACAAACGATACTGTAGCAAATCCTTTATTACCTACAAAGTAATCTGTACCCGAAAAAGTGGTATCACAAACTCCAATAGTAACCAACAGAGCTATCACTGTAATTATAACTCCCCATATATAGTGCTCATAAAGAAAGGACCAATACAATAATAAAATTATGCTACAAATTGAAATAGCAATAACCTTTGTTTTTTTAGCTTCCTTGTCACCTAACTTTACGGTTTCAGGCTGATTGGTATCGCAGTATAGCACATTCCCGATTTCTGTGGGAATATGCTTAAATATTGATGTATTAGCAGCTATTTTTTCAAGTTGCTCCGCTTTCCATATCTTTTCCATATACTTTAGAAACTAACGCCGGGACCACTCGTTGGTGGTTCAATCATCAAATCAATGACCGAACGTACGATGGGATGAAGTGAACTTTCGGACGGATTGGTATTAGCAATTTCCTTGCCTTGTTGCAGAAGTTGACGTGCTCTGGTCGCATCTTTCCATTGTATGGTACTAAAGTTGCGAAGGTGGAAGTCAATGAAACCCATTAACTGATAGATGAGTGTCACTGCGACAAACAAGCTATTGATATCATCAAGAACAATTCGTCCTTGGCGAACATCCTTTGAACGGATAACAGTATCAACCTGCGAGCGAACAGCAGTTACTTGTTGGTCATATTTGTTACCAAGCTCATTATTTGCTTTTTCAAGGCGGTCAAATTCCTCCCTGATTTCAGCTTCAATGGAATCCCATTCATGCCCCTGCTCGACTTCCTCCATTTTCAGGAAAGCACGGCAAATGTCAGCTCGAAGATGCATCCTGCCATCTTCGGAGCTTTTTTCACCGTCGAAACGGTCGTTAACCTCATTGATGAGTTTTTCAGCTTCTACTGTCTCTAAATCTTTAATTGCTGAAGAAGATTTAAGGGCACAGAGTTTTAAGTTCGCAGAGTCTTTGAGCCTTTCCAGTTCGTGAGATGTTATAACCGAACGAGCTTCGATTTTTACATCTTTTTCTACGGTATCTCCACTGATAGGAAAGAATGCTTCAAGTTTCAACATTTGCGAACGATTCACTTTGATAGTGATGTCAACATCGCTTCCGACAGGGATGACTTGTCCAATCTCATCGCCAGTTATGACCACATCAAAGACATGGTCATTATGAATAGCAGATGTGCCGTCTGCGTTGTGTTCACTTTGATAGATGGGTATCACCAAAGTGTCCTCTGTCATGCCGGGACGCAATTGGTTACGTGTTTTAAGTCCATTGAGTGTACCGACAGCAGGAAGCTGCTGGTTCTTTTCAAGACCTTTTACCGACTTCACTACATTTTTTTCAAGACCGCTATCGTGAGCCTCGATTGAGATATTGTACGGCAAAACAGCATTGCCGACAACAATGCCCTGCATAATATTTATCTCTTTAGGAAAGCAAGGAACAGTTGTTCCTTTTTCATCATAAGCGTTGACGGTAAACGCATTATTTTTACCATCCATGAGTTGGCACTCTATGACATCACCAATCTCATTGATTTCGACTTTTCCGCTTGACCAACCATTATCGCTGCGTACAAGTTCCACAAACAGTCTGGAAGGAATAGAACCTGTGCATTCTTCTTTTGAAAGTTGTATGGTTACAAATTCAATTGGTTGAACTGAATTTGCTTCATAAGAAAGTGTAAGCGCAACAGTACCGATAGCTAATTCTTCCTTGACATCGCTGTCTATACCCGAAGCAAACAGTGCCGCTCCTTTTGCAACAGCTGTCATGGGGTCAATGTCGGTATCAACATTGGGCGTGACTTGTTTGCGTAGCATTTCACGAAGAACTGGAGAATAAGTTGGTCCACCTACAAGAATCAGTTTGTCAAGGTCGCTACCGGACAAACCGTTACGTTTAAGAAGCTGCTTGGTTATGTCGATTGCTTTTTGAAACACGAGTGTGAGTACAGATGCAAGCTGCTCTTGAGTGATAACCATGTCGAGTTCGATTTCCTCACCCTCATCATCTTCGCCAAACTCATCAAGTTGAGAGGTTATGTCTGCTTGTGGTTTGAATGAAAGTTGATTTTTCGCTTGTTCAGCATAGAACTTCATGGCATCACGAAGAATGTTTCTTGTGGTTTCATTCTCCATGATGTTTGTGATAGAGTAATTCTCTTTTAGGTAAGGAATGATAATGCTATCAACGATTGCATAGTCAAGGTTTTTGCCGCCGAGGTAATTGTCTCCTTCGGTGTCCTTAACTTGCATGATGCCATCCTCTACCTTGATAAGAGCAACATCAAATGTGCCGCCTCCAAAATCGAACACAAGCCATTGACCATTTTTGTTGGATGCGCTCAGGCCATACGCCATAGATGCGGCAATAGGCTCTTGGAGAAGTTCGCAATGTTCAATGCCAGCCTTTTGAGCTGCACGTTTAGTAGCTGCGATTTGGTCTGCTTTGAATTTGGCAGGGATTGTGATAACGGCAGACGTAATATTGTCATCAGCGATAAACGATTTGAGAGCCTTCAAAACTTCGGCAGAAAGTTGCTCTGGAGAAAAAGATTCTCCCATATTAGAACTTTCATACGATTTGTCCGTACCCATATTTCGTTTAAACTCAATGAATACGTTTTCGCGGTCATTAGACCATTTTTTCGTGGCACGTGATTTGTCTTGGCGGAGGTCATTATAGGCACTGTCTCCAACTTTTGCAATTTTCTTTTTTGTAAAAGATACACACGATGGCAAAGTGTCTTTTAACGTGTCTGTCTTTTTAATGACAGGCTCGCCACTCTCCATTTTACAAATTGCGGAATTGGTTGTACCAAGGTCAATTCCGAATTTCATTTTAGATTGAGCCATGTTGAATATATTTTTAAATGTTTTGACTTACTGTAATTTGAGCTGATTGAATCATCTTGCCTTTGTAATTGATTTGAGGTTTGATGATGCCCGTGATTATTTGCTTGCCTTCTGGTAGTTCCTCATCTTCAACAAAATTTGCTGTAACTTTCATACCCTCATGATAGTCTTTACCAAGCATATCTACAAGCTCATATCCATTGGCAAGCAGATTGTCTTTCATTTGCTTGATTGACTTGGAAAGCTGTTTATGACCTCTTACAGAGCTGTCCATTTTGTATAGTGTCATCTCCATAAAAGTGATACGGTCAGCAAGAGTGGTAATCAGCTTCTGTTCACTTTCGGTATTAACTCCCGGTGCAGATACAAGTGTTCCAATTTGTTTAGAGATTGCTTGTATGTCATTCATCTCAGTAGACAATCTGTTGACTATTTCCTCGTTGAGTTTGTCAGCCTTGGCAGATAAACTCTCCACCTCGTTTTTACGTTTCGCTATTGCTTTTCCAAATATGAATGCCAGTATAATGAAAATCAGTGCAATCACAATGATAATCCATAGACCTATTTGTGATTTTTTATGAATCGTTTGATTGAGAGTGTTTGAACTTGCTTGAAGTTCAGAACGAGTGTTTGAGATGTTGACATTAAGACTATCAGCAAGAGCTGTGATGTCATTTTTTGCTGCGGTCAGTTCACCTTTGAGAGAGTCTGTTTCAGTCTTTTGAGTATCAATTGTTTTATTCAAAGTCCTGATTTTAGCTTTAAGCTCACGATTCTCCGTTTTGAGAGTTTGAATACCTGACTTCGCAATGTCCAATTGCTGATAGCAATGACGAAGCGAATCGTTAGCATTTGCACTTACGGCAACTTGAACTGTGAGCGCAAATAATAATGTAGTAATTTTTGTCATCCTAAAACGTTTGCTAAAAATATTATGATTGCTATTATAATAACCACCCAGCACCCTACTGGTAGTCCATCATCAGATGATGACGTTGAAGAAGATGGGGGCGTGGTACGTGGTGGCGTTGTTGTCCTTGTGGTGGTTGTGGATGCACGAGAGGAAGACTGGTAACTCGAAGAAGACGTGGAGATATGAAGAGTTTCGCACATGTCTTTGAGCGAATTTCTATTGGGAATATATCGCTTTGTGCGGAAATCAGATTCCATGTCAAACCCATCCATAATTGTAGTTGCTTTCCAGGCTTCACGTAAAACAGGCTTCACCTTACTATCTATAATTTTCGCTGGTGAATGCTCATCGTCTAAATAATTTAATAGTTTTGGGTCTATTCCACTTTCCTTTATAACTTTTATTACCGCGCTAAAATAATTTTGTGCCGTGTTTACCTCTTCGATGAGATTGTGTAAAGCATTTCCTACAACCTGAGTAGAAAGCGACAGGTAGAACATATTGGCTGTACCAATTTTAGCCTTTATTGTCTGAAGCAGTGGTTTAGTGTTATTAAGCAGCGTTATTGAATGTGAAATTTTATCAGGCTGCTGGCAGAACTTACGTAGTTCTTCTTTGATTTTGCGGGTTTCAATAGCAACTTCTGCTGGAGGCATATTATCAACAGCTTTTTTCAAGATGTCATAGTTCTCTTGGCATCTATCCTTGGTGAGCTTGCCGATTGCGATTTGTAAGGCATATGCCTGAAAGGACATTGCTTTTCGAGGACTTTCTACATCATCATCGGAGGCATTATTGTAGTAGTTGATACCACATTGGAGTATTTGTTTGGCAAGATTGTCTGCTACTATCTGATATTTAGTGCTGGTGGCGCCGACAATATCTCTCACTTGTTTGAGTGCTGTTTTTGTTGAATTCATCAGCACCGTTCCTGCGGTGAGATTTGCATTGGCATCTTTGGAATTTACTGACTTGGCGGCAGATATTGCGGTATTAATCTCTGCAATAGGTTCATTAACTGCTTTTTCGCTGATAATCTCTTTGTCCGAAGGATTATTTACAGCTGATAACAATTTTGTCACCGGTATTTCCGTGAGTAGGTCGGCAATGAACATTTCCGCTATCTCATTTTCTGATAAGGTAATATTTTGCAGACTAAGTGTTTCAAGCAAATCAGTTCTATAAGATTCATTATGAATCACCTTTGAAATATTTGCATAACCTTCCGCAAAATTACCCTCAATAAACGCAAGTACTCCAAGATTGATTAAAGACGAGAATGACTCTCTCTTTTGGAATAACTCTTTAGCCTTGATAATATCTTTGGACTGTAGGTATTTCAATGCTATTCCATCTATTGGAGACGCATTTATAAACCAAAACAAGGAGTGCTTCAGTTGATTGCTGTCAAGGTTAATTGCTGTGATAGCTGCTGCGATGTTTTCTGGGGTTCTTAAAGGTACTTCCTCTATAATTCCATCAAAATCATAAAGGAATATAACCGACTTACCAATCTTAGCAAAAGCATTGAGCTTGTTTTGGTTGGCGATGCGTTCCCTTAAAGGGGTGTTTGATAACACCCCTAAAGTACGATATGGGTTATGTTTTATAAGTTTAATCATTGTCTAAAATATCCATTTATACTACCGTCTCTTGCCAAGAGACGGATGAATTACCTTATTTCATTGATATTGAGTTGTGTTATCCATTTCCACAGATAAATTCGCAAAACATCTGACATCCCTCGCAAAACAAAAGCATGGCAACAAGTGAGATTTTCAGCGTTTTATGACCTAAAAATCATTATTTTGCTTAACTTTGCACTATAATATCCGTCTCTTGGCAAGCGTTGGACCGATTCGCAAAACATTCACGGCTTCACAGCAAATCCAGTATCTTCTTATTGGCTCTGTCCACCACAGAAGTGTCCAGCGATGCAAGATAAATCTGTGTGGTGTTCTCCGAATCATGTCCCATCCCCTCGCTGATGACGGATATAGGCACGTTGCGACTCTTAGCGACACTTGCCCACGAGTGCCGCCCGACATACATTGTCAAGGGCATCGGTAAATCCAACTGCTTCCCGATTTTCTTCAGCAGATGGTTCACCCGGTGAAGCTCGTTGGTGTATTGTTTCCGATAATCCACATCCCGTTGTGTAATGATGGGTAGAAGATACTCTGTTGTATTTCCGGGATATTTGTCAACAATCTCCTGCATACACCTTTCCCATTTGATGAAAAGCTGCTGCCCCGTCTTTCGTCTGCGGTAGGAAAGGATACCGTTCTGTAAATCCTTCTTTCTCAGATAAGCCATGTCAATGAACGACATGCCCCTTGTGTAGAAACAGAACAGGAACATATCACGGGCAAAGTCAAGGTTGGGCTTCAAAGACAAGTCCAGCCCTTTGATGCGTTTGAGGTCGTTGAGCGATACGGCTCGCTTCAAGGTTTTCTCCACTCCCGTATAAACAGACTTGAACGGATGCCGTTGTCCGGTCAGTCCGTCTCCCACGGCACGGTTATAGACCGCTTTCAGGATGCGCATATAGAACGATATGGTATTGGGCGAGTTTCCTCTGCCTTTCAGATAAGCCTCGTATTCCGCAATCAGGTCAGCGTTAATCTGGTCAAACAAGACTTCCTTGTCATTCATAAAGCCGCTAAAACTTCGGAGTGATGCCGTGTAGGTTTCCGATGTACGTATCTTACCCAAGCGTTTCAGCCTTGCTATCTGCTGACGGATGTAGGCATTGAACGATTGCTCCTGCCTGTTGTCCTGAAAGCGCACGACTATATCATCCGTCACGAATGTACCGGATTGTGATAAGGTCTGTATAATCTTGTTCAACCTGTCCATGTCCCATCTGATACGTGAATTTATCGAATGCAGATAGTTGTTCCGCTCTTGTTCATTAGGAACATGGTACAGGATGACCGCTTCAGAATGGCAGTCCCATTCCGAAGCGAAAAGTTTATAGTCGGTATATATCTGCCTAACCACACGGTTGTGAATCACCTGATAGTAGATTGTGCCCTCCTTGCCGCCTATTGTGGAAGGGCGAAACTTGACCTTGACCGATGCCATGTCAGTCGGATTTGGTTTGGTAACACTTCTCCATTACCCTTGAAAGCTCCACAATCTCCCGGCTCAGCTTCACAAGGTCGATGGTACACTTCTCCAGCTTGTAGAGTAACGCCATCGCCTTCTTCTCCGAGAAGTGGATGCGCAACTCTTTCACAACCTGATTGTAGTTCGTGCCGATGCAGCGGAACTGGGCGTGGAAGTCCGACAGCTTGGTGTAGTAGTCCAGCATCGTCTTGTCCACCTTCAGTACTTTGAACTTCTGCCCGAAGAAATGCGCCTTGAGAAAGACGGCTTTCGCGTACACGTTAGATTCCTCGTACATCGTCAGGAACCTATTCCATTCCACGTCGTCGAAGCGCACCATCACGCAGTGCGTCTTCGGGTTCAACTTGGGATTTCTCCCGTACTTGCTCTTCTTTTTCATACTTCTTATTTTTTTAATTTTATGGCTTGTCCATTGTTTAATCTTTGATTAATGAATCCCGAAATTATCCGACTGCGGAGGATAATTCTGCCCACGGCAGTGAAGGTGTTTTCAGTTACTTAGAATTATTCGGGTAACTGAAAATATATCTTGCTGTGTCTTTGAGGACACAAAAATCCTCCGCTTGTCGGATTGGTTTCCGAGTGTAATGACTCATCTTGGGTATCGGTTAAACCGATGAAGTGTATTCACCAGTCCAACCGACTTTCTGTAATTCCGTCAGAGCTTGCGCCACTGCTCGATGTCGTTCCGATAGCTGTCGAGGTGCAGACGGACGAGGTTTTCAATCAGCCCCGATGCGCTCATGCCCTTTCCTCCAAGGAAGCGGACAACTCTGTCCGGTTCGTCTCGCACCGTCTCGCTGACGAACACGGGCTTGCGGTTTACAATCTTGGGGACTTGGAGATAAGTGGTGCGGTATTCTTCCAGTGACAGCTTGCGCTGCTTGCTGCTGACACGCTTCTGCGGCATTGCCGCTTCCTCGGTCGCCTCACTTGACGGTTCATCCGCCATAGCGGTCTCCGTTTCTTCTGTGACGGTCTTGCCGGGCTGTTCCGGCTCATCCGGCTCCAGACCGATACGTCTGTAGATGTCATTCATCGACTTGGGAGTGTAGGATTCCCTGCGTCCCATCTTTTCCACGATTTCACGAGCCTGCTGCTCTGTAATGTTTGGTTCTCTCTTCATTGTAAAAAAACAAATTGATTAAGTTATTAATTGTGGTCTTGGTAAGCACCTCGACCGATTATCGGGAGCAAAGTAAGGTGCTTTAATGCAGTCGGTCAAGCACTTGGGTTCGCTTCGGCTATTTTGTATGGTTTTGCTTTATGGCGGTTGACAAAGCGGTGAGGACTTCTCCGTTTTGCCGGATGTGAATACACGAGAGGGCAAGGGTTCAATCGTAGGCGAATTTGAATTAAGCCCTTATCTCGGCTGTGGTTTCCTCATTAAATATGGGAATTAAGGGCAATCGTTGACCTGTGCCTGTGCCAACCTCTACCACCCTGTGCCACTTGCTGCCAGACCTGATTGAATCCATTGCCGGATGCCGGATTATGTATTTCTTTGCGGAAGAAGGAATGATAACGGCTAAAGGCAAGACGGCATCCCGGACAAGGGCTACCTATTGACGCAACACGCTGCCACTTCCGAAAAATCCATTGCAGGATAACAGATTATATATTCCTTTGTGGCAAAAGAGATAGTAACAACTAAAAGAAAGACAATATGGAAATCGTAGCAATCGAAAGAAAGACCTTTGAGGAACTGGTCGCCAAGTTCGACCGCTTCATCAGTCGTATGGATGCCATCTGCCATCGGCATGGAGAAAAGAAGATGAGCGAGTGGATGGACAATCAGGACGTGTGCCAGATGCTCAACATCAGCCCACGCACGTTGCAAAAACTTCGGGACAATGGCACGTTGGCTTATTCACAGATAAACCACAAGACCTATTACCGCCCCGAAGACGTGCAGCGCATCGTCCCGATTGTGGAGGACAGGAGAAAGGAAGCAAAGTTCAAAGGCAGGACAATCTGACAACCGAATAGGGTAATGATAACAATTCCACTAAATCCAGAGTAATATGAATGAACTGATTAACAAAGAAAACGAGTGGATAATCCACTTCATGGGCAGCCTCGACCGTCTGCTTGACAACGTAGAGCATCTGACCGCCAACTACCGCCCGACACTGAACGGGGAGCGTTTCTTCACCGACAAGGAGGTGTCGGCACGATTGAAGGTGAGCCGCCGGACGCTTCAGGACTACCGCAACGAGGGACGGATAGCCTACATCCAGTTGGGTGGCAAAATCCTCTACCGTGAATCCGACATAGAAAGGATGCTGGCTGACAGCTACCGCTCCGCTTACAGACTGACGGCAACCTGATTTCCCATCAGTCGCTTGTTTCCGTTGCCGGATGCCTTTCAAGCGTGTGGCTGGCAGTGGCAAGGTTTTCGGGCGGAATACGCTCAACCCCGTTTGAGGAAGATTCTGCCCGAAACGGCTCTGCCGCTCGACCTTGCCAATGCCGTCAAAGCCACACGCTACCTTTGTATCCGTGCATCGGGAACGGGCGGTTGACGGGATGAACCTCAACTATACCATAGGTTACCGCCCTTGCCACAAGAAAAGAACAATGTGACCGGGCTTCCCTTCTTGGTGGCGCAGATTTCATTTATTACAAACCGTCTGAACAGGATACTTTCTTTACTGCATATTCTAAATGCAATGGCTATAATCATCTCAAGATTATATACATCATAGCTGATACCATCAGTTTGCTTGATATATTTCATCGTATCAGTCTCACTCAATTCCTTGTTTTTGTAGATTACACGTATCGCCTTGCGGATGTCGCAAGAGAATATCCCGAACAGGTCGGCAATCTCAAACTTGGTCATCCATACAGGTGCAGTCGATATGGTTACTGCACCTGTTTCACTGATTGTTATTACTCCTCTGTCCATAATCAAAGACTTTTTGATAAGACACTTTTCACATTCATCATGTCTTTGAGGATGGAAGAATCCAACACACGGGCATAGTGCTGCGTCATTTTTATGTTGGAATGTCCAAGCATTTTCGCCACATTCTCAATGCTTACACCATTGGCGAGGCACACAGAGGTCGCATACGAATGCCGGGCAGTGTGCGTGGTCAAGCATTTTGAGATGCCACACAAATCTGCAATTTCTTTCAGGTAACTGTTCATCTTCTGATTGCAGGGAACGGGGAGTAACACATTTTTCTTTTGGCAAGTAGGATGGCTTTTGTATTTTTCCAAAATCTGCATCGGAATATCAAGCAAGGGAATGTTACACATATTCTTCGTCTTTTGGCGAGGCTTCCGAATCCAATAATTGCCATTATTGTCTTGAACGATATGTTCAGCGGATAGCTGTTGTACATCTATGAACGCCAATCCAGTGAACGACGCAAAGATGAAAACATCTCGCACAACCGTAATCCTGTCAAGGGAAAACACCTTGTTGTAGATACGGTGCAGTTCATCCAAAGTCGGAAACTCGCGGATTACCTCCTTCTCGTGGAACTTGATGCCTGTAAATGGGTCTTTGGTTATCCATTCGTTGGCAAGTGCGAGGTTGGTTATCTTCTTCAGGCACTTCATATAGCGGATGACCGTATTTTGCTGGCACTCCTTTTCTGTCTTGAGATAAAACTCAAAGGCGCGAACCAATTCACCGTTAACTTCCGGCAATGGCAAATCCTCCTTACCGTATTTCAGTTTGATAAGTTCTGCCAGATAGCGTTTGCAGCTTTCATAACGGCGGACGGTAATCAGAGCATAGTCCTTGCCTACAAGTTCGCGACATTGGTCGTTATGCTCCTGTATGGTTTTGATGAGCGTGCGGACTTCTTTCACTTCCTCGTTAATCCCGAAGAACTTTTCTTGCAAGATTCGGGCTGTGACAGGGTGGTTCCGCTCCTCCAGTTCATCGAACAGTTTGCGTAACTTGATTTTGGCTTGCTCGATGTAGAGGTTGAGTTCACAAGCCTTGCGGCTCTTGCCTTTGGCACACTCCTTCGCCTGATTCCATAGGGCAGGTTCAATGCTCATGCGGATGTTGTTTTCCACTCGCACACCGTTCACTGTGATGCGCATACACACGGAGGCTTCCCCGTTTTTCAGCAGTTTGGCTTTCTTGATGAAGAAAAGCACATTCATTGAGTTTCGTTTCATGTTCCTACAGTTTTTTCGTTGGACAAAAGTAGGAAACCATACACGCTTTCTCGATACGCAAAACATTGCAAATCAGAGAGAAATAATCTTGTTCGGTGGAGATTCACGCTCCACCTTTCTTGCTCCACCGATTGGAACACCGAAAACGGTAATATTCTGCCGTTTTTTGCGTCCCCTCGGAAAACAAAAAATCCCGATTTCGTTTGGAAATCAGGATTTTACTTCTTTTTGCTTTTCTTCAAAGTGGTGCCACCAGGAATCGAACCGGGGACACAAGGATTTTCAGTCCTTTGCTCTACCAACTGAGCTATGGCACCATAATGCTAATTCAACTAAGTTGTTTCTCTTTTGCGGTTGCAAAGGTAGTTAAACTTTTGGATTCTGCAAGGGTTCTATAAATAAAAAACACTGATAAAAAGCTAGTTTGCTTATTATCAGTGTTGTATAGAATGAAATATTTTTCTGTAATATACCGAAAAAATCTACTTATCTTCTTTCAGTGGATTCCATCCTTGGGCTTTCAGTTCAAACTCTTGCCCGTCGCGAGTAATCAATGCACAGCCAAGTTCGGGTTTGGTGATGTGTCCGATGAGGCGGATACCTTCCATTTGTGATACTTTCTCGTGATCGGCAATAGGGACGGTGAAAAGTAATTCGTAGTCCTCGCCGCCATTCATAGCACAAGTGGTCAGGTTCATGTTGAATTCTTCTGCCATGACGGCTGTCTGATAGTCAATAGGAATATGTTCCTCGTAGACACGACATCCGGCGTTACTTTGTTTGCAGATATGCATTAGTTCGGATGATAAGCCATCGGAAATGTCCATCATGGATGTCGGGACAATGTTGGCAGCCGCCAGCTTTTCGATAATATCTTTACGGGCTTCCGGTTTTAACTGGCGTTCCAATAAATATTCTTTGCCGGTGAAATCAGGCTGGATATCCTTTTCACCTTTCAGGACAGTTTTCTCACGCTCAAGGAGTTGCAGTCCCATATATGCAGCACCCAGGTCACCGCTGACACAGATCAAGTCTGTTTCTTTGGCTCCGTTGCGATAGACCACTTTGTCTTTGTCAGCATCTCCAATGCAGGTAATGCTGATAGCGAGTCCTGTAAGAGAAGAAGAAGTATCTCCTCCGATAATGTCTACATGATACTGCTGGCATGCCAGACGAATACCTGAGTAAAGCTCTTCCATATCTTCTACGCTGAAGCGTTTGGAAAGAGCGAGTGAAACGGTAATCTGCCGTGGAGTACCATTCATTGCATAAATATCGGAGAAATTGACTACAGCCGACTTATATCCCAAATGTTTCAGAGGTACATAAGTCAAGTCGAAATGTACACCTTCCATTAGCAAGTCGGTTGTCACCAATATTTGTTTCTCCGAAGGGTAGGAGAGGACGGCAGCATCATCGCCTACTCCATATCGGGTAGATTCATTTTCTGGTTTAATACCCTCGGTGAGGCGGTCAATCAGCCCGAACTCGCCGAGAGTCGCTATTTCTGTTCTCATAAATAGAGTTTAGTATTAAGCACGGTTGATAAGTTCACGCATGATAGTAGTCATTTTAGGTTGAGCTGCGTCAGCCGCTTTCTGAACTTCTTCATGTGATACTTCTACGATTTTTCCTTCTACTCCCAAGTCTGTGATGACGGAGATACCGAAGACTTTGATTCCGCAATGGTTGGCTACGATCACTTCGGGGACAGTAGACATACCGACTGCATCGGCACCCAGGATGTGGAATAGTTTATATTCAGCAGGGGTTTCAAAAGTGGGGCCTTGCGTACCGATATAAATTCCATGTTGTACCTTGATGCCTTTTTCTCTGGCGATCTCGTCAGCCTTACGAATCAGTTCTTTATCGTATGCTTCACTCATATCCGGGAAGCGGGGACCATAAGGAATGTTCTTGCCACGAAGAGGATGTTCGGGGAAATAATTGATATGATCAGTGATAATCATCAGGTCGCCAATTTCAAAGGCTTCGTTTGTTCCGCCACTGGCATTGGATACAAACAGCGTTTTGATACCCAGTTCACGCATCACACGCACAGGGAAAGTTACTTCTTTCATTGAATAACCTTCGTAGTAGTGGAAACGGCCTTGCATGGCCATGATGTCTTTGTTGCCCAACTTACCGAATATCAGTTTTCCACTATGACCTTCGACAGTAGATATCGGGAAGTTAGGAATATCCGAATACTTTATTTCATACTTCTCGGTGATTTCGTCCGCCAAACTGCCAAGTCCGGTGCCAAGAATGATGGCTGTTTCAGGACTGGTGTGCATCTTCCCTTTCAGAAAAGCTGCTGTTTCTTGTATTTTCTCTAACATAGCCAATAATGTGTTGGTTAAATTTATCTTGTTGATTTTGTAATATCTCAATTTCAATGGGCAAGGCGTAGATAAACGGTTTCAATTCCTCACTCAAAGCCGGATGATGGATCAGACGGGTCGCATCTTTCTCGGTGGTGACAATCAGTTTATGTTCGCCTTTCAGTCTCTTGAATCGTTCCTTGATCTGTAGCATGTCCCGATGACTGAAATGATGATGATCTTCGAATGAAAACAGATCGATCTGATCGGTATATGTTTTCAACTCTTCGAGCATGCGTGCGGGGGATGCAATGCCGGTGACCAGCAAAATATCCGTATTCACCAAAGCACTCAGAGGTAATTCATTAGGTGGGGAATCGACCCCCGGAGCTACCGATGGAAATACCGGCTGCAGATTTCCATAGCGGAACGATGAGAAATATAACTGCTGATAGGGATAAAGGTTCAGTCGTTTCGTGATAATATTATAGTCGATAGGCTTAATATCTTGCGGACACTTTGTGACAATAACGATTTGTGCCCGGTTTTTACCGTTGACAGATTCGCGTAGACGACCTGCCGGAAGTAAAGTATCGTCGCAGAAGAGGCGGTGATAATCTGTCAGCAGGATGCTTAATCCCGGTTTGACATACCGGTGTTGGAAAGCATCATCCAGCAATACCACTTCAACAGACGGTTCTTTGATGGCAAGGAGCTGTTCTATGCCATGGCAACGGTTCTCATCGACTGCCTGTGTGACAGACGGGAACTTGGTGTACATCTGGTAAGGCTCGTCACCGATGCTGCGCGCGGTGCTTTGGGAAGTTGCGAGCACATATCCCCGGCTATGCCTTTTATATCCCCGGCTCAATACAGCCACATGATAGCTGTTGCGAAGCAACTTTATCAGATATTCAGTGTGCGGTGTTTTTCCTGTTCCGCCTACAGACAGATTGCCGATGCAGATGACAGGAACGTCAAAACTCTTTGACCGGAGAAATCCCCAGTCAAAGAGTTTGTTTCTTACTGTTACCACTGCCCCGTAAATCCACGAGACAGGGTAAAGCCACTTATGTATCTTGATAAAGTGTTCGTCCATGTAGTACGGTTTACTTAATATTTAATTCGAATGGAATGCGTGCCTGAATCATGGAACGCTCTGTTAAATTCTTCAGCATGCCGAATTGTTGATAATACTCGCCTAACTTGCTTTTCAGTATTTGTGCTTCCACATAATTGGTAGGCTTAGTGTCAAGCAAGGAAGATAAAAAGTCTTGTTTGGCTGGATAAGATACTACTGTATATCCTTCTATTCCAGCTTTCTTTACAGCAATTTCCAAGGCAGTATCAATGCCTCCGAGTTCATCCACCAGTCCAAGTTCTTTGGCTGCTTCTCCTGTCCATACACGACCTTCGGCAACTTTTTCGATCGCTTCTTTAGTCATGTTTCGTCCTTCAGCACAACGACTGACAAATGTATCATAACCTTGTGTAATCATCATTTGCATCAGCGTTTTTTCGTCCTCGTTGAAAGGGCGCATGATATTTCCGAAATCGGCAAACTTGTTTGTTTTTACTACATCATAGGTCAAACCGATCTTTTCGGATAGTTCCTTTGCGTTTGGCATCATACCGAAGATTCCGATGGAGCCGGTCAATGTAGTCGGCTCTGCAACGATGGTGTCGGCTACACAAGAAATATAATAACCTCCTGATGCAGCATAATCACCCATAGAAACAATCACAGGTTTCTTCGTTTTCAGTTCCTTCACCGCATGCCAGATTTGTTCGGATGCAAAAGCGCTTCCACCCGGAGAATTGACGCGGAGTACGACAGCCTTTACATCGTCGTTATCTTTCAGTTTGCGCAGGTCACGGATCACTTTAGTACCTACAATACCCTCTTCGGAGGCGGAAGAACCGCTGTAATCAGTGATTTCTCCGGATGCATAGTAAACAGCTACGATGTTACCGCTCTTATCTTTCGGCATATTCTTCTTTACATTGATCATGTCGTTCAGTCCTAATACCGGGAGACGATCATCTTCTTTCAGATCCACCCACTGCTTCAGATAATTGCGGACATCATTGCGGTAAATTAATGTATCTGCCAAACCGCATTGTACACTCTCTTCTGCCGGATAGAACATCAGCATACGGTCAGCATAAGCGTTCAGTGAATCGACCGGAAGACTGCGGGAAGCGGATACTCCTTCGGTTACCTGTCCCCAGATTGAGTGGATGAAAGCGGTCACCTGTTCACGGTTGGCAGGGCTCATCTCGGTAGAAGTAAACGGTTCTACAGCAGATTTGTAAGTGCCTACTTTGAAAATTTGCATTTCTATTCCGAGCTTTTGCAACAAGTCTTTATAGAACAGAGGAGCAGAAGCTATTCCTCGCCATTCAATCATTCCTTTCGGATTGAGCAATACCTTATCCGCTACACTGGAAAGATAATACAGTCCTTGTGTATAGCTGTCTCCATAGGCAATAATGAACTTTCCGCTTTCTTTAAAGTCGAGTAATGCGTTGCGGATTTCCTGCAGAGATGCGTATGAAGTTCCAAGCATGCTTGCTTGCAGATAAATGCCTTTGATATTTTCATTCTCTTTTGCCTTTTTGACGGAAGAAAGAATATCGTCCAGTCCATATGTGTTGGAGTCGTCGCTGAACAACTCTGATAAAATGCCTAACGGACTCTCCTGAGTGCGTTCGACCAATGTACCGTTCAGATCGAGCATCATCACAGAATTCTTTTTCACTACTGTCTCGGTATCCGAAGTAGATACGATGCCGAACAGCGTTACCATGCCGATAATAAATAATACGATGCTTGACAGGATGATACCGGTCACAGTGGCAAGCGTAAATTTCAAGAAATCTTTCATTATACTATTGTTTTTTTAGCCAGCTTATTTTTAAGCTAACAAAGATAAATAATTGAGTTGATATTTATTCAATAAGTCGTGCGAATTTTTGTTTTGTCACAGTCAATCAATATAATTATTCGGACCTCCCTCTTTAAATAAACATACTATACCATTACTATAAGAGGGATTTTTTTTATCTTTGTCGCTGTCATCATGCGACATTAACTTAACATCATACTTATCATGAAAAGAAAAATCCCTCTTATGGCCGCTGCTCTGGCGGGTGTGTTTTTAGGCACATCTTGTGATCCGGTAGAAAAAACGGATACAAAAGACTACACTCAATATGTGAACACTTTTATTGGTGCGGCTGACAATGGGCATACGTTTCCCGGTGCCTGTTATCCTTTCGGAATGATACAGACCAGTCCGGTGACAGGGGCAGTCGGCTGGAGATACTGCTCGGAATATACTTATCAGGACTCTTTGATCTGGGGTTTCACTCAGACTCACCTGAACGGAACCGGCTGTATGGATCTGGGAGATATTCTGGTAATGCCGGTTACCGGTACTCGTGCCCGTGCATGGGATGCTTACCGCAGCCACTTCCCGAAAGACAAGGAAGCTGCTACTCCGGGATATTATACAGTAGAATTATCTGACCCTCAGGTAAAAGCAGAACTGACAGCTTCTATCCATGCGGCTCTTCATCGCTATACATATCATAAAGCTGATTCGGCTTCCTTATTAATAGACTTGCAGCATGGACCCGCCTGGAGAGAAGAACAATATCACTCGCAAGTGAATAGTTGTGAGGTGAACTGGGAAGATGCCCAGACACTGAAAGGACACGTCAACAATACAGTATGGGTTGATCAGGACTATTTTTTTGTGATGAAGTTTAACCGTCCTGTTATAGATTCTCTTTACCTGCCGATGAGAGAAACAGAGAAAGGCAAACGGATCATTGCCACTTTCGATATGAAACCGGGAGAGGAACTGATGATGAAGGTCGCTCTTTCAACTACCAGCGTAGAAGGAGCGAAGAAAAATCTGCAGGCTGAAATTCCCGACTGGAACTTTGACGGTGTGAAGCTGGCTGCCCATGACGAATGGAATAGCTATCTGAGTCGTATTGATGTAGAGGGTACTGATGATGAAAAGACGAATTTCTATACTTGTTTCTATCATGCATTGATTCAGCCTAACCAGATTTCGGACGTAGACGGTATGTATCGTAATGCTGCCGATTCGATCGTGAAAGCCGGAACAGGAACGTTCTACTCAACATTCTCTTTATGGGATACCTATCGTGCCGCTCATCCATTCTATACATTAATGGTTCCCGAGCGTGTGGATGGTTTTGTCAATTCATTAATCGAACAGGGTGAAGTGCAAGGCTTCCTGCCAATCTGGGCGTTATGGGGAAAAGAAAACTTCTGTATGATTGGCAATCATGGTGTATCTGTCATTGCCGAGGCTTACCGCAAAGGTTTCCATGGCTTTGATGCTGAACGTGCTTTCAATATGGTGAAGAAGACGCAGACCGTATCTCATCCGCTGAAGTCTGATTGGGAAGTGTATACGAAGTACGGATATTTCCCGACAGACCTGACAAAGGCAGAGTCCGTATCTTCAACCTTGGAATCGGTATATGATGATTATGCGGCAGCTGACATGGCACGTCGTATGGGAAAAGAAGAAGATGCCGCTTACTTTGCGAAACGTGCTGATTATTATAAGAACTTGTTCGATTCGCAAACTAACTTTATGCGTCCGCGTAATGCTGACGGGGTATGGAAATCTCCGTTTAATCCCAGTGATGTAGGACATGCGGAAAGTACAGGTGGTGATTATACGGAAGGAAATGCATGGCAATATACCTGGCATGTGCAACATGATGTTCCGGGTTTGATTGCTCTCTTTGGTGGAGAAAAAGCATTCCTGAACAAGTTGGATTCTTTGTTTACAGTGAAACTGGAAACAACTCAGGCTGACGTAACAGGGCTGATCGGACAATACGCACATGGCAATGAGCCAAGTCATCATGTTACTTATTTGTATGCCTTGGCAGGTCGTCCGGAACGTACACAGGAACTAATCCGTGAGATATTTGACACTCAGTATAAGAACAAGCCTGATGGGCTTTGTGGAAACGATGACTGCGGGCAGATGTCTGCATGGTATATGTTCAGCGCAATGGGCTTTTATCCGGTAAATCCGGTCAGCGGTGATTATGTGTTCGGTGCTCCTCAGTTACCGAAGATTGTGTTGCATCTGGCAGATGGGAAGACCTTCACTGTAATTGCAGAAAACCTGTCGAAGGAGCACAAATATGTGGATAGCATCACGTTAAACGGTGAACCTTATTCCAAGAACACGATTTCTCATGAAGACATTCTGAAAGGTGGTACACTCGTATATAAGATGAAATAGGTCTTATATATAATAGTATAAAGAACCTCCCTCTAAAGAAATTTTTCTTTGGAGGGATTTCTTGTTTTATATGCATTAAATTCGAATAATTCTCTAAATTTGTGCCATTAATCCGGCTGATACATAATGGAGAATACTGAAACTTTAATAGTAGAACAACTGAAGGCAGGCAATGAAAATGCTTATCGTTACCTCTATGATCATCATTATGCCCTGCTCTGTCATGTTGCCAATGGTTATCTAAAAGATCAGTTTCTTTCCGAAACCATTGTAGGGGATACTATCTTCCATTTATGGGAAATACGTGAAACGTTGGATATCTCAGTTTCTATCCGCAGTTACTTGTTGAGAGCTGTCCGCAATCGTTGTATTAACTATCTTAATTCGGAGCGTGAAAAACGGGAAATTGCATTTTCAGCTCTGATGCCTGATGAGATGACAGATGATAAAATCATATTATCCGATTCGTATCCGTTGGGCACTTTGCTGGAGCGTGAACTTGAAAACGAAATATATAAGGCGATCGATAAATTGCCGGATGAATGCCGTCGGGTTTTTGCCAAAAGTCGTTTTGAAGGAAAATCATACGAAGAAATTTCCCGTGAACTTGGAATATCTGTCAATACAGTTAAATATCATATAAAGAATGCTTTAGCTTCTTTACATGTTGATTTGAGCAAGTACCTGCTCTCTCTATTACTACTTTTTTTCAGGTAAAGCGAAAAAAAATCATTTTTTGACTACCCTCAATTAAAAAGCAACTGTCTCCTTTATAGAAAGCATAAATATGGAAGAAGAAAATAGACATATTGATGAACTGATTGCCAGTTATCTGACTGAAGGTTTGGATAAGAACGCTCTAGACGAACTGAAAACGTGGATTGTCGCATCGGCTGAGAATCGGCAATATTTTATTCAGCAGCGGGAAATCTGGTTTTCTGCTGTAAATCGTGAAGCTGCATCTGTCTATAATAAGGATAAAGCGTTTGAGAATTTTAGAAACCGCGTTGAAAGCCGGAAGAAAACTCAGAGCACTTCCCGTCAAGGTTTTAGCTTGTCGGCGATATGGCGTTACGCAGCAGTGGTTGCAATCATGATAGCTGTGGGATGTATTTCTTACTGGCAAGGAGAAGTCAATGTGAAAGATACCTTTGCGGATATTTCAGTAGAGGCCCCTTTGGGATCGAAAACCAAACTTTATTTGCCGGATGGTACACTGGTCTGGTTGAACGCCGGTTCACGAATGACTTATTCGCAAGGTTTCGGGGTTGACAACCGGAAAGTGGAATTGGAAGGTGAGGGGTATTTCGAGGTAAAGCGGAATGAAAAGGTTCCTTTTTTCGTAAAGACAAAAGATTTGCAGTTGCAGGTGCTGGGAACAAAATTCAATTTCCGTGATTATCCGGAAGATCATGAAGTAATCGTTTCCTTGTTAGAGGGTAAAGTCGAATTAAATAATTTGTTAAGGAAGGAAAAAGAAGCAGTTCTTGCTCCTGACGAGAGGGCGGTGCTGAATAAGGCGAACGGACTTTTGAAAGTAGAATCGGTTACTGCATCCAATGCTTCTCAGTGGACTGACGGTTACTTGTTTTTTGATGAAGAACTTTTGCCGGATATCGCAAAAAAACTGGAACGTAGCTATAATGTGAAGATTCACATAGCCAATGATTCTTTAAAGACATTCCGTTTTTATGGTAATTTCGTCCGCCGCGAACAAAGTATTCAGGAAGTGCTGGAGGCATTGGCGTCTACGGAAAAAATGCAATATAAGATTGAAGAACGCAATATAACTATCTATTAACCGGTTACCAGAGATTATGATGCTATGATTGTTTAACCTTAAAAAATGAGCAATATGAATAAAGAGAAAAATACAGAATGATCTTTAGCTGACTAATAAGGAGAGACAACTAAAAAACCGGAAGATTTCGGACATCTCCCGGCTCCTTTAAGTCTCTTCTTTCAACAAACATCTAGTGTGAATATGTTTTCAAAAGAGAATATGCAAAGTTAGCAAAATACATCTCTTTTAAAACGAGTTATTCAAGTTTTAATTAATAATTTGTTTATTTTATGAATTACAGGAAGAAGGCCATATTAATGGTCATGGCTCTGTTTTGCCTTAATGTAGCAATACTGGCCCAGGCTGTTTCATTGAAAATGGATAACGTTTCAGTGAAAGAAGCAATGACCCAATTGAAGAATAAGAGCGGATATTCTTTTGTTTATAAAGTCGGAGATCTGGATACAAAGAAGATTATAACCGTAAAGGCAAAAGAACTGAATGAGGCTATTGATCAGATTTTGTACGAACAGGACGTTGTTTATGAAGTAAAAGGGAAGAATATAATTGTTCAGAAAAGACAAGCTAAACAGAATACTTCAAAAGACGGTAAAAAACGTAAGATAACAGGGACAGTGAACGATGTGAACGGTGAGCCTATTATTGGTGTTACTATAAAAGAAAAAGGGACGAATAACGGAACTGTATCAGATGTGAATGCGAAGTTTACGTTGGAAGTATCGCCGGGAGCAGTATTGGAACTATCTTATATCGGCTATCAGCCTTTGGAGGTGAAGGTTGGAAATCAAACCGATTTATCCATTGTTTTGTATGAAAAGCAGGAACTGCTGGATGAAGTGGTAGTAGTGGGATACGGTACTATGAAAAAGAGCGATCTGAATGCATCGATTGTTTCTGTAAAGTCGGAGAAACTCAATAAAACAGCTTCACCTAACTTCTCGGAAATGTTGATGGGGCGTGCGGCAGGACTTACTGTAAAACAAGGAAGTGCACAGCCTGGTGGTGGTCTGGAAGTATTAATTCGTGGTGCGGCTTCCACCGGTGCCGGCAACGATCCATTGTATGTTGTCGATGGCTTTCCCATAGTGAATGCAGGGGTCAATCCGGGAAGCGGCAATCAGTGGACAGCCGGAAATAACAGTCCTTTGAGCAGTATTAATCCTAACGATATCGAATCCATTGAAATCTTGAAGGATGCTTCGGCAACTGCCATTTATGGTGCGCGGGGTGCTAATGGAGTTGTATTGATTACGACAAAAAGAGGTACTCAGGATACGAAAGTTGAGTATAATATGAATATGTCTTTTCAGACAATAAATAAACGTCCCGAATTGTTGACAGCAGGAGAGTTGATGGCAACTCAGAACAGTTACTATAAAGAGCAGTATTTAATGCAGAACCTTGTGTATCCTTATGGAAATACTGATCCGAGTGCTGTCAGTCCTTATGTACCTGTGTACACAGATGAAGAAATAGCAAAAGCAGGTAAAGGGACGAACTGGTATGATATGATTACCCGTACCGGGCTTATCCAGCAACATAACCTGACAGTCACTTATGGTAATGAGAAAATGAAATCATTGATTTCCTTGAACTACTTCGACCAAAAAGGGGTTGTGAAGACATCCGGTTACAAGCGTTACAGTTTTCGCTATAACCTGGATCATAAAATAACTAAATGGTGGGATTATGGTATCTCTGCTACAGCCTCTTATGTAGTCGATCAAAATGCGACATTAGGGGGAGGATATGACAGTACGGCAGGTATTATTGAATCGGCTTTAAGTTATAGCCCGACAGTGAAGGCAGAAAGAGACCCTACAACCGGCAAATGGATTGAAGACCCTAAACAGGCATTACTCAATCATCCCTTGTCCTATCTGGACATTGAGGATGAGACAAAGACCAAGCGCTTTCTGGCAACAGCATTTACGAATTTTTATTTTATAAAAGATGTGTTCTGGCTGAAACTGTCTGCCGGGGCGGATATTCGCGACGGAGTGCGGCATAGTTATTATCCGATGACTACAAAATATGGAAGTAGTGTGAATGGAGACGCGAATATCAATTCCGCCAACCGCGAAGATTATGTGGCAGATATGGTTTTCAACTTTCAGAAGACTTTCAAAGAGAAGCATAAACTTCTTGCCTTGCTGGGATATTCCTATCAGGTGCAGAATGATGACGGAGCGTATGCACGTGCTATGGGATTTATGTCTGATGCACTGATGTATTACAAACTACAGGCAGGTGAAACGCGTCCGGTTGTCAGTTCTTACAAGAATAAACACGTGCTGGCTTCTTATTTCGGTCGTGCTCAATATTCTTTCAAGGACAAGTATTTGTTCACTTTTACAGCTCGCATTGATGGCAGCGACCGTTTCGGCAAGAACAATCGTTATGCCTTTTTTCCTTCGGGAGCATTTGCGTGGAGAATGAATCAGGAAGATTTTCTGAAAGATGTAAGCTGGCTTTCCGATGCTAAATTGCGTGTCAGCATGGGGCAGGTAGGTAACGAGAATCTACCTAACGATGCCGCTTCCGAGTATTTTTCCTTCGAAGGAAGAAATTACTATCTGGGCGATGTCGAAAAGCGCGGGGTAAACCTTGGAAAGTTCGGTAATCCTGACTTGAAATGGGAAACCACCACAGAAGTTAACTTCGGACTGGATTTCGGCTTTTTCCGGAATCGTATCAATGGTAGTGCCGATATTTTCTTTAAGGAAGTGAAAGACTTGCTGAGCTGGCGTTCATTGCCGCATACAGCTGTCACTACCGGTATATGGTCCAATATTGGAAAAACAAGAAGTACCGGTTTTGAGTTGACATTGAATACGGTGAATCTGGAAGGTCCGTTGCATTGGGAATCGACTTTGACGTACACTTCCTATCGAGACAGATGGAAAGAACGCGATCCGAAAGTAATTCTGGCTCCTTATGTGAAAGAAGACGATCCGGTGAGTGCTATCTATACATTGATTCCGGACGGTATAAAGCAGGCAGGTGAAGATACTTCTGCCATGCCGGACCTGTTGCCGGGACAACGCAAATATAAAGATGTGAACGGACTCGACGAGGAAGGGAATCTGACGGGAAAGCCTGATGGTAAAATAGATCAGGCAGACGTGGTATATCTGGGTACACGGGCACCGAAGTTTACGATGGGTTTTTCGAATGATTTCCGATATAAGGGCTTTGATTTGAATATCTATCTTTATGCTTCAGTGGGCGGATATTCATATCCTTATACCCAGGTAGAACATGGGGTGTATGGTGGAAATGGCATTCAACGCCTGAAAGACAATAATAACTTTCTGGCGGATATAAAAAATCGCTGGACTTCCGATAACATGGGGTCTGCTATGCCTAGTGGAGAGGTGAACAGCTATGATAGTTACGGTGCTCCAAACTGGGAAAAGAATACATATTTGCGTCTGAAGAACGTGACGTTAGGGTATGATTTGAGCAGACTGTTTAAAGCAAATAAGTTGAAAGTAAGATTTTACTTTTCCGGTCAGAATCTGCTGACGTTTACCGGATATAAAGGACTTGATCCGGAAGTCGAAAACGATCGGGCGGCGTATCCTCAACAAAAAACTTTTTCATTTGGGCTTGATGTGAAATTTTAAACTGGAATGTCATGAAGAAATTTGTCAAAAAACTAATATTACTATTTATAAGCATTCAGTTTGCAGCCTGTGAGGGTAATTTGGAACCTCACTTGTACGGAGTAGTAGATACTGGAAATGCGTTTAGTACTCCTGCCGATCTTTCGGCTGCCACTGTTGCTCTTTATTATGAATTGCGCCAAAAAGGCTGGGGACCTTATTTATTCTGCGATGGAAGTTCTTTTGTGATGGACGAAGTTTCAACAGAAGAATGGACTACCAAATGGTCATGGGTTGCTTTTCTGAATGGCACGTGGACGGATGCCGATCAGATGGTGAAAGGATTCTATAATTGGACGGCACCTAATATCACCCGTTGCACTTATACAATAGCGAAAATGGAGGAGTCTCCGGTGACACAATCGGTGAAAGACTTGTATATTGCGGAAGTTCGGGCACTCAGAGCATTTTTTATGTTCGATTTATATAGGCTTTATGGTCCTATGCCGATGATTCTGGAAGCCGACCAGGCGATTAATCCGGACCCGGATTATAAACCTTATAGACCGACGGCAGAGGAAGTCGGGACTTTTATAACAACAGAACTACGGGCTGCCGCCGACGCGCTTCCGATAGAACAAGCTGAATACGGACGTATCACAAAAGGAGCTGCGCTTCATTATTTGCTGAAATATTACATGCACGAAAAACTGTGGCAGAATGCTTTGGAAACAGCCAATGAAATAATCGGTTTGAATTATTATGAACTGGAAAAGGATTATGCAAGCATATTTTCTGCCCAGAATGAAGGCAATAAGGAATTGATGTTTGTCGTGAGGGCGGAACCGCTTGCCGATTATGGTAATCATACTTATGCCAATATCTTGCCGGGAGACTATGCTTCACCTCATGGAAACATTGTGGAAGGATGGTCCGGACACCGGATGCCATGGGAGTTCTATGATACGTTTGATGAAAATGATCGCAGAAGAGCTCTGGCACAAGCCGAATATACTTCAAAATCCGGTGCTACCATTGATTTGAGGGCAAGCGGTGATGTAGGAGCTCTGCCTTTGAAATATGGGATTGATCCTGAAGCCACCGGTACTTGGGCAGGCAATGACAAAGTGCTCGATCGGTATGCGGAAGTGTTGTTGTTTAAGGCAGAAGCATTGAATGAACTGAATGGTCCTAATCAGGAGAGCGTTAACTTGATTAATGATATCCGGAAACGTGCATTTGGTTTCGGCACTTCTCTGCCTGCGACTCCCGTTTTCAAAGAGAGTTTTGACGGGGAATTTGCCGATGATGTAATAGGTATATTCTCAATGAATAATTATGATCAGGCCGGTGGATCTGCCTGGAAGTATAATGTGGATAAAAACAACACGTTGAACAATGGAAATTGCTTGCATGTGGAGGTGGAATCTTCTGGTACGGAATTCTGGACTTTGCAAATGCGGACAGAGCCTTTGGTGGCAAAAGGACGCAAGTATTCGATAAAGATGAAGCTGAAAGCCTCGAAAGACGTTCAGTTTGAAATTCGTATTGAAGGACCATTGAGCCATATGGAAACTATATCTTTGAAGGCTGGCGAAGTTAAGGAATTCTCAACGCAGACAGGCAAGGCTACGGAAGATAAAAACTGTGCCCTGTTCCTTGCCTTGGGAAATTCAGGCAGCGGCTATGATCTTTGGATTGATGAGATAGAGTTTACAGCGATGGAACAGGCTGCTGAAGGAGGAGAGGATGTAATGAAGCAATTGTCCGATTTTCCGGATAAGGAGTCATTGCGAGACTGGATCCTGAAAGAGAGAGGCTGGGAGTTCTGGTATGAAGGAAAACGGAGGGAAGATTTGATTCGAATGGGGAAATACGTAGAAACCGGTAAGCAATACAGCAGTAATTTCTCAGAGAAGAATCTCCTGTTCCCGATACCTACTTCGGTCATTATTGAAAATTCTCATATTGAGCAGAATCCTCATTATTGATTATGAATTTATTTATCAGTATTCAATAGGTAAGTAGATAGGGAGTTGTAGCAGGTAGCTTTTCTGCAAAGCGATGAAGCATACAGGCTTCAGCTCCCGGTTTATCCGGTATAGGATTGTAAATAAGAATTTTACTAACTAATCATTGAGATATGAAAAAATTAAAGCATTCTATTCTTTCGCTCTTGCTGTTGATGGGAGCATGTATTGTCAGTTGTAGTAATGATGATGGGGAGACTTCCTCTGCCGGTCCGGGTGAAGCGGAGGAAGAAAGTTTCACTATTCCTATATCGAGTCTGCGTTTGAGAGACCCGTTTATTCTGGTCGACAAGCAAACTTCGATGTATTACCTTCATTTTAATAATAACTTGAAAATCAGGGCTTATAAAAGTAAAGACTTGTCAACGTGGAAAGATGAGGGCTATTCTTTTATAGCGAAAAGTGACTTTTGGGGACAACAGGATTTCTGGGCACCGGATGTGTATGAATATGAAGGACGCTATTATTTATTTACCACTTTCAGCAATACAGGAGTGAAGCGGGGTACTTCTATTTTGGTTTCCGATAGCCCGAAGGGGCCATTTACACCGCTTGTAAATAAAGCGATCACTCCTTCCGACTGGATGTGTCTGGATGGCTCTTTGTATATCGATAAAGAAGGAAATCCCTGGTTGCTGTTCTGCCGTGAGTGGCTGGAGGCTGTAGATGGTGAGATTTATGCTCAACGGCTGGCGAAAGATCTGAAGACGACCGAAGGTGATCCGCATTTGTTGTTCAAAGCTTCAGAAGCTCCCTGGGCAGGTACTATTACAAGTTCCGGAGTGACGGGCTATGTTACGGATGCTCCTTTTATTCATCGCCTGGATGACGGCAAACTAATTATGTTGTGGTCCAGTTTCCGGAAGCAAGATGGAAAATATGCTATCGGACAAGCGATATCAGCGTCCGGTGACATTCTGGGACCTTGGGTACAGGAACCCGAAACATTAAATAGCGATGATGGCGGACACGCGATGGTGTTCAAAGACCTGAAAGGCAGGTTGATGATTTCTTACCATGCACCTAATTCACAAACGGAACATCCGGTGATAACACCAATTTATATTAAAGATGGAAAATTTGTAGCTCTGAATTAATGTGGCTTTTTCTTTCTGAACCGTCTATAGTATAGAATCAGTTGGCAGAGATAAATAATCTATTTTGTGAATATATGTCTCATTATTTAGAAGGAAGTGTTAACTTTGGCGAAATAGATGCTGCTGACAGGTACAGTCATTATTATACAGAAGGTTAAGTCAGAAAAGTAAATAAATAATTTGAAGAGCTTATGAAAATAAGAAATCTGGTGTTGGGTGCCCTTTGTGGCATAACATTCTTTTCCTGTTCGGCGTCCGGTGGAGGAAAAGATGCGGAAATGGATCGTTTTATAACGGATCTGATGGGTAAAATGACTATTCGTGAGAAGTTGGGACAGTTGAACCTTCCTTCCGGTGGCGATTTGGTGACAGGCTCTGTGATGAATACCGAGCTTGGCGATATGATTCGCAAAGAGGAAATAGGTGGCTTCTTCAATGTGAAAGGGGTTAAAAAGATTTATGACCTGCAACGGCTGGCTGTAGAAGAAACCCAGTTGAAGATTCCTTTGATAGTCGGAGCGGACGTCATACATGGTTATGAAACGATTTTTCCGATACCGTTGGCACTCTCATGCAGTTGGGACACGTTGGCTGTTCAGCAGATGGCGCGAATTTCTGCTATTGAGGCCAGTGCGGATGGCATTTGCTGGACATTCAGCCCGATGGTAGATATCTGCCGGGATGCTCGTTGGGGACGTATTGCCGAAGGAAGCGGTGAGGACCCTTATCTGGGATCACTGTTGGCAAAGGCTTATGTGCGTGGTTATCAAGGGAATAATATGCAGGGAAGAGATGAAATTCTTTCGTGTGTGAAACATTTCGCCCTTTATGGAGCTTCAGAAGCCGGTAAAGATTATAATACGGTCGATATGAGCCATCTGCGCATGTATAATGAATATTTTGCTCCTTACCGGGCTGCTGTTGAGGCAGGTGTCGGTAGTGTGATGAGTTCCTTTAATATAGTAGATGGTATTCCGGCTACGGCAAATAAATGGTTGCTGACAGATGTACTCCGTGACGAATGGGGATTTCAGGGACTTTTGGTTACAGACTACAATTCCATTGCTGAAATGGCCGTTCATGGGGTAGCTCCTTTGGAGGAAGCTTCTGTCCGCGCTTTGCAGGCGGGAACGGATATGGACATGGTTTCCTGCGGCTTTCTGAATACATTGGAAGAATCACTGAAAGAAGGAAAAGTCACTGAAGCACAAATTAATACAGCTTGCCGCCGTGTGTTGGAAGCCAAGTATAAGCTGGGCTTATTTGCCGATCCGTATAAATATTGCGATACACTGCGTGTAGAAAAAGAACTTTATACGGCTGATCATCGTGCTGCTGCACGTGAGATTGCTGCAAAGACGTTTGTCCTTCTGAAAAATGAAAAGAATCTTCTTCCACTGGAGGAAAAAGGAAAAATAGCTTTAATAGGTCCGATGGCAGATGCACGTAATAATATGTGTGGTATGTGGAGCATGACTTGCACTCCGTCCGGACATGGCACATTGCTGGAAGGAATCCGGTCGGCTGCAGGAGACAAGGCAGAAATTCTTTATGCCAAAGGCAGCAATGTGTATTATGATGAGGAAATGGAAAAAGGAGCTGTCGGCATCCGTCCGTTGGAACGTGGCAACGATCAGCAATTGTTGGCCGAAGCATTGCGTACGGCTGCCCGTGCAGATGTGATTGTGGCTGCTGTGGGCGAATGTGCCGAAATGAGTGGGGAGTCCCCTTCCCGCACTAATCTGGAGATTCCCGATGCTCAGCAGGACTTGTTGAAAGCACTGGTGAAAACAGGCAAGCCTGTGGTGCTGCTTCTGTTTACCGGTCGTCCTTTGGTGTTGAACTGGGAGAATGAACATGTTCCTGCTATTCTGAATGTATGGTTCGGAGGCAGTGAGACAGGAGATGCCGTTGCCGATGTTTTGTTTGGTAAAGTCGTTCCGAGTGGTAAGTTGACCACTACGTTCCCTCGTTCGGTGGGACAACTTCCTCTGTTTTACAATCATCTGAATACGGGACGCCCGGACCCGGACAATCGTGTTTTCAACCGATATGCCAGCAATTATCTGGATGAGAGTAACGAACCTCTTTATCCTTTCGGTTACGGTTTGAGCTATACCGATTTTGTATATGGTGACCTGCAACTCAGTTCGGAAACCTTGCCCAAAAACGGGACTCTGACAGCTTCCGTTACCGTAACCAACCGAGGAGATTGTGACGGCTATGAAACAGTACAAATCTATTTGCGTGACATTTATGCGGAGGTAGCGCGTCCGGTGAAGGAACTGAAAGGTTTCGAACGCATCTTCCTGAAGAAAGGAGAGAGCCGCGAAGTGAAATTTGTGATGACGGAGGATGATCTGAAATTCTATAACTCCGGATTGCAATATATCTACGAACCGGGTGAGTTTGACGTGATGATCGGTACGAATAGTCGTGATGTACAGACGAAGCGCTTTAGTGCGGAATAATTATTTTGAAATCTAATATATAGTTACAACCATGAAGAAACTTACAATTCTATTGTTATTATGCGTATTGTGTACGCTTTCACTGCAAGCTCAAAAGCAGTTTACCCTGGTCTCACCCGATGGAAATCTGAAAACGACGATTAGCATAGGTGACCGGCTGACTTATGATATCACTTGCAACAACAGGCAGATTCTTGCTCCTTCTCCCATATCCATGACATTGGATAACGGGAATGTCTGGGGAGAAAAAGCGAAATTATCCGGAACCTCCAGAAAGAGTGTGGACGAGATGATACCTTCTCCTTTCTACCGTGCCAACGAATTGAGAGATCATTATAACGAACTGACATTGCGTTTCAAAAAAGACTGGAATGTAGAGTTTCGTGCATACAATGATGGTATTGCCTACCGGTTTGTCAATCGGGGTAAAAAGCCTTTCCACGTTATAGATGAAGTATCCGATTATTGTTTCCCGTCGGATATGGTTGCCTCCGTGCCTTATGTAAGAAGCGGCAAAGATGGTGATTATAACTCACAGTTTTTTAATTCTTTCGAGAATACGTATACAACGGACAAACTGTCGAAACTGAATAAACAACGCCTGATGTTTTTGCCGTTGGTGGTGGATGCAGGCGAAGGTGTGAAGATTTGTATCACGGAGTCTGATCTGGAGAATTATCCGGGACTTTATCTTTCTGCCGAGAAAGGTGGAAACTGTTTGAGCAGTAAACACGCTCCTTATCCGAAACGTACGGTGCAGGGTGGACACAATCAGCTTCAGATGTTGGTAAAGGAGCATGAAGACTACATTGCAAAAGTGGATCAGCCAAGAAACTTCCCCTGGCGTATAGCTGTGGTTACGACAACCGATAAAGATCTTGCCGCAACCAATCTTAGTTACCTGCTGGGTGCCCCTTCCCGTCTGAGTGATCTTTCGTGGGTTAAACCGGGAAAGGTGGCATGGGACTGGTGGAATGACTGGAATCTGGATGGCGTTGATTTTGTTACCGGAGTAAATAATCCGACTTATAAAGTATATATAGACTTTGCTTCTGCAAACGGAATTGAGTATGTGATACTTGACGAGGGATGGGCAGTGAATTTGCAGGCGGATTTGATGCAGGTCGTAAAGGAGATCGATCTGAAAGAATTAGTGGATTACGCGGCGTCCAAAAATGTGGGTATTATTCTTTGGGCCGGTTATCATGCGTTCGAGCGGGATATGGAAAATGTTTGCCGTCATTATGCTGAAATGGGAGTAAAGGGCTTCAAAGTAGACTTTATGGACCGCGATGATCAGGAAATGACCGCATTCAATTATCGTGCTGCTGAAATGTGTGCTAAATATAAATTGATTCTCGATCTTCACGGCACTCATAAACCGGCTGGTTTGAATCGTACTTATCCGAATGTGCTCAATTTCGAAGGAGTAAATGGGCTGGAGCAGATGAAATGGAGTGCTCCTTCGGTAGATCAAGTAAAGTATGATGTGATGCTTCCTTTTATTCGTCAGGTTTCCGGACCGATGGATTATACACAGGGAGCGATGAGAAATGCTTCCAAAGGTAATTATTATCCTTGTTATTCGGAGCCGATGAGTCAGGGAACGCGTTGCCGTCAACTTGCTCTGTATATGATATTTGAATCTCCTTTTAATATGTTGTGTGATACTCCGAGCAACTACATGCGTGAACCGGAATCAACAGCGTTTATTGCTGAAATACCAACCGTGTGGGATGAAAGTATCGTTCTTGACGGTAAAATGGGAGAGTATGTTGTGACAGCACGACGGAAAGGAGATGTCTGGTATGTAGGTGGAATTACAGACTGGACTGCACGTGATATTGAAGTTGACTGCTCTTTCCTGGGCGATAAATCTTATAATGCTACTTTGTTTAAAGATGGTGTGAATGCCCATCGGAATGGTCGTGACTATAAGTGTGAGTCTTTCCCGGTAAAGAAGGGTGGTAAGTTGAAAGTCCATTTAGCTCCGGGAGGAGGCTTTGCCCTTAAGATAAAATAATATTGTTATTTCATATAGTTCTATACTATCTGAAAGCTTGAGATAGATTCGATGCTGCTTCGGAATATTCTGATGCAGCATCGTTTTTTTGTATTAAGTTTTGAGTGGCTTGTTTCTTTGTGTTCATAAGACATTGAGCAGCTTTAATATATGATAGAATGTGCAAAGCAGTGCGGTATTGCGTAAATCTTACATGGTTTATCTGCAATTATGTGTATAAAGTATTTTTATGAAGATACTGATATTCGGAAAAGCTGATTTTGATATCGTTCAACTCAAAGAGAAACTCAAAGTGGAACCCAAAGAGAGCCGCTTTGCAGGACTTGAAGTAAAGTATCGGATTCTCCCTGATTTCTTAGATAGGAACTTTTCTATAAACTTTTCTCTAAAATTATATTTCTACACGATATTCTCAATCAACTGTCTCATTTATAACTTGAACTTAGGATTCTCTCCAAGTGAATTCAGTATAGGTTTTGCTCCCATGCTCTCACTTTTTGCTTGTAT
>NZ_KV804241.1:0-2428 GCF_001811315.1 Bacteroides sp. HMSC067B03
CACCCAAACGCACAACTGTTCCCCGCTCTAATTTACAGATTTTCCTCTCTACCTTGTCCGTTCGGGAAACGGACGGGTTATCAGGATGCCACAATCCCCTGAAATTAAGAAGCGACTTTGCATAGCAATAAGAACAGTCGTGAAAGCATCCACAGCCATAAAGGTCTAAACGTGTCGGATAATTACATTTATTCCCTTCATTTCCGGAGACGGTCTTATAAAAGGACTTAAACTCTGGTGCTTGCGTGGATGTAGTCACCCATTGTGGTGCATTTACTGTATATCTGGCAGTTGTGCTTGTAATTTCCTCTTTTAACATACTCATACTCTTTTTGGATGAATGTTTATAACCGCTTGTCATAGCTTGAATAGCTTTCCACCTGCGGTATTTTTCGTATATATCCCATTTGAATGTTGTCCAAGCAACGTACCAGTGTCCTTTCCATAGCGGGCAGAATATCACGTTCGTAAAAATCACGCGGGCGGGCTGAATAGTCTATTTTGATTATTTCCTGTTCGCATATATCACCCGTGTCAAGTCCGTTATCCGCCCAAAACCATGTGGCAGCAGTGATTGGCTCTTGCCGTTTGTAAGCCCATTTGATTGAAGACGCGCCACGTCCATACGGCAGTGGTGACGGATGAAATATCAATGTCCCGTAAAGCGGTTCTTTCAACACTTCCACCGACACCTTTTCCGTCAGAAGCGGGGCAATGGCTAGATCATACACTCCGGTGCTTTCGTTCCAAACACGGTAACCTTTCTCGCGTACACAGGCTTCCGCTATTTTGTAAGCCTGTGAGTCCTTATTTCCTAATATCTTGATGATCATATTCCCCAATATATTTAAATGCCTGTACTGCCCTGAAATGACCTCCGTATCCGGTAGAACATTTAGTAGATTTTCCTTTTCCCTGCATGGACTTTGCCATCGAACTTGCGCTTCTCGCCTTATTCGAACCATAAAGGCTGGCTTCTGTTTGCACCCATTTCTTTGAGTGCCGTAAAGCTCCGCATAACTGGGGATGTGAAGTATGGAAAAATACAGGTAGTTTTTTCCCACAACGTCCGTTCCCCTTCAGATGATATTCGCATACTGCAGCTAAAAATTTAGTGCCAACTCCGATGCCTTGCCATTCCGGCATGACTACCAAACGCGTCGAGCGATACGCTCCAGCTGTGAAAAGGGGGGCTACTGCCAAATGGCATACGGGCTCGTTCCCAATGAATCCCACGAAGTATTCCGCAGCAACGGGCAACGGCAAGTCTAAATAATAATGCTGTTTAAACAGTCTTGGGAATACAGTTCCCCTGACCTTATAAATTTGAAGCTCGAGTTTTGGACGTTGCCGAAGACAGTCACGCTCGTAAAAGCGTGCCTCCGCAGTATCGTACACCCAATCCGGCTGCAACCATTCAATAATATCATAATGACAGGATAGAAGGACAATCTTACCTTTGCCACGTCTCCAAGTTTTAGAGAATGCTGCCGCACCCACTTTCGCGATCTGACGGTCAATCACGGACGTAAATTCATCAACGACGGCATGCTCCGGACGTTCGCAAGCCAAACGGGCTAAACCAGCGCGAAATTTCTCACCGTTCGACAGCACATTGAAGGGGCGTAGCCATGCCGGAACGTCACCCAAACCTACAGCCGAAAGCATTCCGGTGACTGTATTAAAATCCCCGTCCGGAGCGATGCAGTCAATAATAGGTTTATTGCTGTCCCAACCGGAATAAAGGTCATAAATCGGCTCGTTAAAGATTTTGCTTCCGATACTGGTTTTTCCACTTCCTGAAGGTCCGACAATCAAACCTATTTGCCATTCTTTGCCCTCGATGGGCAATTCAGCCACCTTTTCCCAGTCACAGCCATTTTCCGCATTGAAAAGGCTTTTTACCCTTGCAGCGCGATAGCTGTCAAAATCGCTGCAATGGTGTCGTACTTCTACTCTCATACACTTACTACCTTTAAAGTTAAACCTTCAGCTTTCAGGCGTTCATAAATAGCCTGCTGTTCCTTTTCATCTGTGCAAATGACGATAACGCCATATTGCGGTTTATACGTATATTTTCCCATAACTAATAATTTTGAGTTCGGGACAAAAGTACTCCGGGACTGTCAATCCGGCACGATACATGAAGTTGTTTACACTGCAAACGTTTTGCAGTCACTTTGGAAACGCTTGATAAGACTATATACCTTTCTTTCACTGACAAGGTACTTGTCAGATAATGCCGCGACTATATAAGACACTTTCTCGCCATGTCCTAACAGTTCCATATAATCCGTATACAGATCGATATAGCGACAATCTTCAAGCCTTATTCCGGCATCCTGTATTTTTTTCAAGAGCTCCCGATTAAAGTTTAATATCTCTATGACTTTCATAATACAAATTTGATTATCTTTGCAATGCCAAT
>NZ_KV804242.1:0-12909 GCF_001811315.1 Bacteroides sp. HMSC067B03
GAAAAAAGAACATTATTATGATACCAAAAAATAAAAACCAATACCACTCTCACTACATAAAAGAGTGGTATTTTCATTTGAATTAAAGATGAAAGACCAAAAAAGATTATTACACAAGTGCCTATTAGAAGACATTCCAGCTTTTGTAATATGCGGAACAGATATTTGTTCCGTCCAAGCGATGGAAGCATATTACCAGATAGCAGTAGAAAAAGGTTGCAATAGCAATTTTTTAGAAGACTTGAAATTAGCTATAGAAGATTTCAAGGCTTTTCAATGTGAGGAACCAAATCTTGTTAAAATACCCGATTAAATCATGGAAGAAAGCAAAGAATTACAAAAACTATATGGATTCATGCAAGCATTCATTTATATAACTGTTTGCATAGAGATTCTACTATTTGTTCATTTTCCCTTTAGTGAACAAATTATGCCCTTATTATCAAAAATGGCAAAAATTCCTATCTATTCTAATATTCTTTATAGTAAACTATTTACATTCTTTATTATAATGGTTACTTGCATTGGAACACGTTCAAAAAAGGATTTAGAATTAGACCCGACTAAACAAATCATTTTTCCTTTAATCTTTGGTTTCATAATGTTCTTTGGAAGTATATGCTTTCTTCTCTTTAAAGAAAAAGGAGAAACTAGTTTAGAATGGTATAATATAGCTTACATTATACTATCGATAATTGGAGCTACATTAATAAATTCAGCTCTGGATAACATTTCCAAACGTATTAAATCAAACTTTATGAAAGATAGATTTAATATAGAGAATGAAAGCTTTGAACAATCTAAAGACAAGGTAGAAACAGAATACTCTGTCAATATTCCGATGAAGTTTTTCTACAATAGAAAGTGGCATAATGGATGGCTGAATATATGTAACTGTTTTCGTGGAACTTTTGTAATAGGAACGCCCGGAAGTGGTAAATCTTTTTCTGTTATAAATTCTTTTATAAGACAACATTCAGCTAAAGGATTTGCAGAAGTTGTTTACGACTTCAAATTTCCTGAACTTGCTAAGATTGCATATTATAATTATCAGAAGAACAAGCAATTAGGGAAAATACCAAGTAATTTCAAGTTCAATGTCATTAATTTTTCTGATATTGAATATAGTAGAAGAATAAATCCATTGAAACGAGAATATATAGAAATCCTAGCAGATGCAACAGAAACGGCAGAAGCATTATATGAGAGTTTACAAAAGGGTGATAAGGGAAGTGGAGGTAATAGCGATTTTTTTAAAACATCAGCAGTAAACTTGTTAGCAGCTTCTATTTATTTTTGGTCTAGATATGAGAATGGCAAATATTCAGATTTACCGCATGTACTGGCTTTTCTTAATCAAGAATATGATGTATTATTTAAAGTCCTTTTTTCCGAACCTGAATTAAAATCACTAGTTTCCCCATTTGAAGCTGCATATAAATCAGGAGCAGTGGACCAATTAGAAGGACAGATGGCAAGTCTAAAAGTACAGTTATCAAGACTGGCAACTAAAGAATCTTTTTGGGTATTTAGTGGCAATGATTTCAATTTAAAAGTATCAGATAAAAAAGACCCTAGTTATCTCATCATTGCAAATAATCCTAAAACACAAAGCATGAATAGTGCTTTAAATGCACTTATCATTAACCGATTAACTAGACTTGTCAATACAAAAGGTAACTATCCTACTTCAATCATAGTAGATGAATGTCCCACATTATATTTTTATCAACTTGCAACACTACTTTCTACTGCACGTAGCAATAAGGTTTCAATTTGTTTGGGATTACAGGAACTACCGCAATTAGAAGAACAATACGGCAAAGCTACCGCAAAAACTATAACTTCTATTATAGGTAACACTTTATCCGGGCAAGCTAAAGCTCCTGAAACTTTAGATTGGCTACAAAAACTATTTGGAAAAGTTAAGCAAGTAAAAGAAGGTGTTACCATCAGAAGAAACGAAACAACAATTAATATGAATGAACAAATGGATTTTGTTATCCCGGCATCCAAAATTTCTTCATTACAGGCTGGTACATTAGTAGGGCAAGTTGCATTAGATTTCGGACAAGAAGATAATTTTCCAACAGCAATGTACCATTGCAAAACCAATTTAGATTTAAAAAAAATTAAGAAAGAAGAAGAAGCCTACAAAGAACTGCCAAAAGTATATAACTTTGGGACAGCAGATAATAGAGAGAAATTACTGCAAAAAAACTTTAAAAGAATATACGACGAAGTAGAAACAGTAATAGAACAATATGTATAACATAACATTACCAATTTTAGGCACAAGGTTAAAGCAAATCCGAGAGCATATAGGATATTCCCAAGCTCAATTAGCAGAACAGCTAAACTGTAAACAAAATGCGATTTCAAATCTTGAACTAGGAAAAGGGGGCAGCCTAAAACTTTTATTTCAAGTGCTGAATTTTTATTCTAACTATGTTTTTATAGATTTAATATTTAGTGAAAAGTTCTATCTGATTTCTAATACAGAAGAAGATGAAGCACAAAAAGCCAACTATAATTCTGTTATAATAGAAATTATTAGACAATCAGAAAAAAACTATGAAGATGCTATGTCAAACGCTAAAAAAGAACTAGAAACTAATCTTCAAAAAGCCATCAATTTATTACAGCCCTAATAAAATAAAAGAGAGTATTTTATACTCTCTTTTATTTTCCAATATTACTTTAAAGAATTGATACCAGCCCTTTTCAAGGGCTGGCGCTGATGGGCGTATATAGCATGATAAAATGATACCGAATTATCGTCCCTGGTACACCCTGAAGAACTCCTTTTTGATACCAAATACAAAAAGCTGCCAGAAGCCGAACACAAAAAATTGATACCATAAAACTATAGGGAAAAAGAAGAAGGACAAAATGCCATATTATATATAAATAATATGAATATGTGATTAATATCCTTCACTCCCCGAAACCCAGAAAGAGCAACACGAGAATCTTCTTTTCCCTATGTCCATTTCATAAAAATGATACCAGTATAATAACAAATACTTATAATATGAAAAGAGAGCATCCAAATACATACCTTTGCTGAATAAAATTTAAAGGAGACAAAAATGCCACAAATTCTTATAGACAGAAAAACATGTTCTAAATGCAATACTTGCGCAACTGTATGTGTAATGGGAATCATTGATAAATCGACAGCCTTAAATTATCCAACCATACCTGAAGAAAAATTGGATTATTGTTTAAAATGTGGTCATTGTGAGTCTTTTTGTGCACAGAAGGCTCTTACCTTAGATTTCCTTCTTGACGAAAAAATTAATACGTCTTTTTTGGATAGTCAGATTGAACCACAGAATATAGCATTGTATATAAAAAGTCGACGTTCTGTGAGACATTATTCTTCAAAGACAGTTAATAAAGAGTTAATTGCTAAAGTTATTGATATAGCCCGTTATGCTCCATCTGGAGGGAATGGACAACCAGTAAAATGGATTGTTATTCATAAACCATCAGAGGTAAATCGTGTTGCAAGTTTAACCGTTGATTGGATGCGAACTATTCAAAACACATCACATCCTCTAGCAGATTATGTACCTGCAATAATTTCAACTTGGGATAGTGGTTTGGATTTGATTTGCCATAATGCTCCCCATTTACTTTTTGCACATGTTCCTATTGAGCCAATTGATGACCCTACCGAAGCAATTATTGCTTTGACTCATTTTGATATTGCTGCGCCCGCTTTTGGTATCGGTACATGTTGGGCTGGATTCGTAAAGTTGGCTATAGACAATTATAAACCATTAAAGGATTTGTTATCAATACCAGAAGAACGTAAAGCGGCTTGTCCAATGCTATTTGGATATTCAAGTTATAAAATAACTTCTATTCCGAGACGCAATCCTGTGGATATTACATGGAAGTAAAATAGAAGTTACTTAATGACTAAAATGGTGTATTAAACAGTTAATCTTGATTCAGTAAAAAAAATAATTTTGTTTTACTGAATCAGACTCTAATCAACTAACAATTAAGAGGGATGGTTTTTTTCAGGAACTCTCTCCAACATTTCCAAAAAACAACATTCCCATTGTTTTGCAGCCAAACTAACAATTTGACAATTAAGATTTATTCCATATTTATCAGCAATAACTCTGACTTGACTTTTTCTGAATATTGTCTTTAATACAGTTCTGGCTGGCAAATCGGGTTTTTGCAACAAGAAAGTGAGAAAATTCAGATATTTTCTTTTCAATTCATAACTTATTGACATTTTTTTTCTTTCAATCTTTAAAAGTGCTGACTTGACTTTTGGTGGTGGCAAAAAACTCTCAGGAGATATTTCATACATAAGTTTTAAATCAAAAAAAGTATGATAAAACACAATATATGGATTGAAAACTTTTTTTGAAAATAACTTTTGGGCAGGTTCAAGTTGCATTATCAATGAACCACCCATAAAATGCTCAACACTATCAAACATCAAGGATTTTAAAATTTCAGAAGTTATTCTGAAAGGGATATTAGACACAACTTTAAAATTTCTTTTTGGTATGGTGTAACATCTAAAATCACAATCAATAATTTTGACATTCGTGTTGTTAGAAAACTTGTTTTTTAGAATGGACAATAGCGATTTATCATTCTCTATTGCAATTAGATTTGTGCATTGACGAACTAAATGAACAGTCAAAAATCCTTTTCCGGCACCAATATCTATAACAGTGTCGGATTCATTTATTTTCGCAATTTTAATTGCATCATCTATCAGCACTTTATCTATAGTAAAATGCTGTCCCGTGTATCTTACGGGCAGTTTATTTTTTATCATTACTTTTTTAAAAATACAATCGAAATCAATCTATCCTATCTAATTCTATTATAGCTACTTTCTCTTTATCTGGACTTGCTTCATTTTGTATAAGAGTTATATGTTTTTGGGTATAGCTTTTAATAACCCAAGGAGCACCACCTAAATATAAAGCATTGCTATTAAATATGATATATTTTCCTTCTATTTTGTAAGTAATATCAATTTCATCGTAACTTTCCCAATTTACTTTCCCCGATTGAGTATCTATAAATTGCATACCTACTCCCATATTGGGAACTACCCAAGCATCACAACGACCTGTACCACGCCATGAGGTTTGATATAGTTTTTGGGGAGTAAGTTCTCCTATTTGTACCTCTGGATTTTTATCATCACAACTTGTAAAACTTATGTTTACTAAAAATAATGCCCAAAGCATTAATAAGCAAGATTGTTTAAAATAATGTACCATGTATTAAAATAGATTATATTAATATAAATACCAGACTTCAAAATTACAATCCTATAATTGTGTATAGATTTGCTAATGTTGCTATTGAAATCTGTTTTTCTACTAAATTAGAAGCCCATGAACTAAGACCATATACTTCCAGCAAACTCTCATCTCTTTCATCTGCAAAAAATGAAAAACAGAGTTTGGTAGTTGGGTCGTATAAATATTCCATATTAGTTGCCTCATGATAGTACTTACAGAAACCTTTTTCATTGAAGTTCTCCAAAACCATACATAGCGGAGAACGCATTTGAGGATTAATACGCTTTCTAGTATTATAACTTATCTGAATATCAGAGCTGAAATACCTTGATATTTCTGCCGATATAATTTGGGCTTTTTTGATAAAAACATTATCATCTTCATTTTGCCTTAATTCCGCATCCGTAGCATTACTTTTACTCAATACTATTTGGTCACCCTGTCTTGTTGTTAACACAGCAGCTACATCATATAAACTTTCTCCCGAAGCAGATGTCTTTGTCAATACTCTTGCAATCGTAATAGACGGAGTATAAAGTCTTGTAACAGGAAGAAGAATTTCCTTAGAAGTATCATCAAAACGTCTTTGAAAGTTTCTTTCCAGTACAAAATCCGACATTGGATATAATCCTTCTTCTATTAAATCAATCACTGTATGATTTTTTGAATCATTTAATGATTTTCTCCAAGATTGCAAGTTTATATTTATGTCTTTAAGTGCCATTGTAGTATTCACTACACCTGTTTCATCTTGAATACCACCCAATGTTTTTACACGTATAAATATATCTTGTCTTTTGTAAACTGTAGAATCAAAAGTACCATCCTTTCCATTAAATCCGAACGACCCATTAAGTGAATCACCTTTATATACAAGTGAAGCATTAATATTTTTCTCTAAGGATTTAGTTTTCTGTTCAACATTCGTATTTGAATCCGCATTACCCATATATTGCGCAAAAGCTCTTCCACCTGTATAATAACCAACAACAACAAAATCTCCATATGAATCAATGATAGATGATATAGGAGAGGTATATAAATTATTAATAAAAGACCTTCTTAAAAACTGCCTTGCAAACACTTTATTAGAACCATTGGAACTTAACAAGGTAAATTTGCCATGAGCAAACAATATATTCATTTCCCCATAAGCTTGTTCTTTTGATTCATTAATAAAAGTTCTAAATGTTTCGGTTGTCGTTTTCTTTTTCCCTATAGAAAAAAATCCTAGATTTAAAGAAAATCCACTTTTCACAGTTTTACTTATTGATGAAAAATGCGTATAATTATTAAAATCATAATAAGCAAACGATGACTGGTCGTTCCAGTTAGGATAATTTTCATCAATATATGATTCATCATATTCTTTTAGAGATTCAATATCAAGTATGGAATGCGTAAAGTTATCAAAATCACTTGGTATATAATTCCCCTTAAGCAATTTATAACCATAACCTAGATATTTATCAGTTCCCCCAATCATCTCACCACTTCTTGTCAACTCTTCATCAAAAGAAGGTTTTCCTGTAATAACATCTGGAAGAGATGGATTACGTTCTTGAAGAATCACATCATCACATGAATAATCAGTTTCAACCACTGTATTTTGCTGTGCGCATAAGTTCAAATCCTCTGAACAAGCTATAAACAATGGAGCTATAACAGATAAAATTATTATATATAATATTGATTTCATAATCTTTTCTTATTGCAGATTATTATTGCTGAATTCAAGTTCCAAATGCAACGGAATTCATATTAATAATTTGTTTAAATTTTTCGTTTGGTGTGAGGTATCCAAGTCTTTTACGAGGTCTATTATTTAGATTGTTTTCAATCCATTTAATACGCTTGTTGGTTACTTCACTAAAGTCCGTACCCTTTGGGATATACTGCCTGATAAGACCGTTAGTATTTTCATTGGCACCACGCTCCCAAGAGTGGTATGGCTTACAAAAATAGAAATTAATATCTAATTTTTGTGCTATATCCTCGTGTTTTGCAAATTCTTTTCCATTATCAGCCGTTATTGTGTGTATTAAGTTTTTTACTTTTCGTAATGCCCATACTGTAATCTTTGCTACAGGGATGGCTTCTTTCCCTGATAGCTTACGTATCCATACTCTGCTTGTTGCTCTATCATTAATGGTTAGAATAGCACCTTTGTGATTCTTTCCAATAATTGTATCTATCTCTAAATCACCAAATCTTTCTTTTTGCTCTACAATTGAAGGTCGCTGATCAATCTCCACTCTATTCGGAATAAATCCTCTACCTGCGTTTTTAGAACCACGCTTTGAATATTTGCGTCCTTGCCTTCTAAGAGATTTATGAAGATCCCCACCTTGTCGTTTATCTTGCCATATCCAACAATATATAGTTTCGTGAGATACCATAGCTATATTTTCTACTTGGCTTCTGCCCACTATCTGCTCTGGGCTCAAGTCCTTTCGTAGAAGCTTTTTTACACGCTTCTTCATAGCTTGTGTAAATACCTCCTTTCGCTTCTTTTCAACCTTACGTTTATCTGCCTTTCTTTGGGCAAGATCAGGGTTGTATTTTCCACTACGACTATCGCAATTGCGTTTTATTTCTCTATAAATATTACTCCTATCAACTCCAATAGCTTCAGCTATATCTTTTTTACTCATCGGAACTTGCAACATCTTAGAAATTGCATACCTTTGCTTTTCGGTTATATGTTTACTCATCTACAACTTTTATTTCTTTGGACGGACAATAAAAACAAAGATAGTAACATTTATCCATTCAGCAGAGAACAGAGGGAATTGTCTCTCTTTTCTCTCTGAAAAAAATATTACTTATGCAGCTATTAATCCTTTTCTTTAAAAGTTGCATTTATAACTTGAACTCAAGATTAGATAAACTTTTCATATATTCTTCTAAAGGAATTGTTACTATTTCGTCTGGTTTTGCCTTTGATGTAGTATTTATTATTCCATACCAAGAACCTTTAAATTTAACTTCTCTATCATTAGCCTCATTTCCATTACGATAAGTCATAGTAATAGTATAGTCAGCCTTTACACTATATTTCTTTAAATAAGTCGTTACTTTAATTAAAGATGGCTCATCAACTTCTACCGGAATAGTCACCGATAATGTTTTAGGTATCTCATACGTTGTGGAAGTATAAGGAGCTCTAGGCAAAAATATTGTTGAATCAGGCATTTCCCCACTACTAAAATTGCCAGGGGCAATAAATTGCCCAGCTATTATTGCAGGACGTAAAAACATTTGTTCTTCATTTGCCATTGGAATTTTCAAAGCTCCTTTTTCTGTATAACAAGAAGTGTCTTTTACATCTTTTTTTGCATAAATTGTAATATTTGATGGTCCAGCAACTGCTCCTGTCTGACCATTTGAATACACAACAACAGGGTCTAATTCCGTCACTACAGCTTTAGGTTCAAATGCTATTTCTTTTACTTTAAATTTATCCTGAAACTCTAATAGAAACTCTTGCTGTGGTTGCTTATTATATTTTGCATACCCTACCTGCCCATTACTCTTTACTTCTATAGAATAATTAAACACACTCCAAGGATTATTGGGGTCTGCCGTTCCTAAATATGTCTGATTTTCAATATTAAAATATCCTTTATATGTTGATGGTATAAGGTCCCAACTTCCAGAACTTATATCTTCCGAGTCCCAAACAAAAACAAGTTTATTGTTTGGGTCATTGTTATATTGACCACAAACCAATGGCTTATTATAAGACTTTGAATAAATCAAATATGGTATTCCACTACTAGGTGGCAAAATCTTTAAATAGAATTTTGAAGAACTATAAGCTGAAAGTATCAATTCTTTTCTCATTCCTTGAGTAGAAAGATAAGGCTGTCCAACCACTCCACCTCCTCTGACTTTCAACGCAAAAGGAAGCTCTCTAACAGCATACATATTTGATGAATAAAATTCATCTGTCTCAGGATAATAAGAATAAGATTTCGTTTCTGGCTTTTTTTTAAACTCATCTATATTAGAAAACAGACTCACAGAGTCAGCAACAGAGATAGCTCTTGACTGGATTGAACTTTCTGATGTTTCCGAAAAATCATATAAAAGTTCAGAACTTTTTTCACAAGAGACAAGACCAATAGTCATTGCTCCTACCAATAATTGACTTACGCCCCAAAAAGAATAGAATTTTTTTTTCATAAATATAGTTTTAAAATTATGTCCTTAGAAACAAATACGCAATAGAGTTCACGTAGATTTACTTTCTGACGCACGCGAATACGCCACATATACAAAAGGACGAAGAGAAAACAAATCCATGATGCCAAAAACTTTTAGGTAAATATATAAATAGCTCTTACAGCATATTACGTTAAGAGCTATTTATCCCAAAAAGTCAGTTATATTTTACTTAATTTCCCGAAAGACTTAGCCAAAGACGAACTGTTCTTTTAGCCTTATTCTGTTCTCCTTCTAGAATCTTTGCATCACCTTTCTTATAGCTTATTTTTAATTGAGAATCAGTCTGTATAGCATCATATAGAGGAAGCAAAAAGAAATTATCTTCATCTAAAAGTTTTTCCATTATTAACGGAATAATATTTTTACCCATCGCTTGCATTTCTTTAAACTGTGGTAATGTTGTATAAGCGAGAGTACTTGAACTATATTTAGTTTGTGGATTTATTGAAATTTCTTCGTTCCATGAATTAAACAAATCGTTAAACTTAGTCTTTACCTCACAATTAATATTTGCAGCTTTATCAATGACAGCTTGTTTTTCTGCATCAGAAAGTTCAATATCTTCTTGTGCTATCTGTTTTGCAAGTTCCTTTATCTCCGACATATCAGTCTTTGTTCTACTCTCGATAAAAGATACCAAAATTCTACCATACAAAGTGCCAGATAGCTCACTCCTTTTATGGGTAATACGCAAATAACGCCCAAGTTTTGACTCCCAAGTACCGCTACTATATACAACACTTCCATGAGTCATATCTATACTACTTGTTCCCCAACCATCAACAGTAGCATTGCTACCTTCTGTACTAGTCTGTTCATAATTACAAGACGAACCATATAAAGTTTTAGCATTTTTATACTGTTCTATAAAATCATTGTAAAAAGATTCTGGGTCAATCCATTTGTTAGTTATCCCCATAGAATAAGCAATACAATTATATGTACCTGTTGCTTCTCCTGTTACAGAAATATTATTTACATCTAAATTTGGGAAATCCTTTTTAAGATTATCCTTTTCCGCTTGTGTAGGAACCCTTCTCATAGAAGCAGCTCTAGTAGTAAGTTCGTTTGGATTGGCATTATCCTCCACAGAACCAATCTCTTCGTTTTGCTGACAAGCAATAAGACTAAAAGAGAAACCTAATAAAATTAAAATTTGTTTTCTCATAAAGCGAAATTTTTAAGTTAGTAATTATTCAGCAAATGCATTTGCATATCGCAAATATACAATATGAATTGTATATAATATAAGAATTATACTGTTTTTTTCACTGTTAATGCTTAAAAACATGATATATTTGCTATTTTTGCAATATACAATCTAAATTATACTAATATGGAAAAAACTTATCATTCATTAAAAGACTTTGAACTATCCTATGGGAAAAATGCTATTGAGAGAGCAAATGATTTCCAGCAGTACATTGAGCAACTAAATGATTTCGGATGTAAAAGCTATTGGATAACTTCACATACAGGTATCGGTTCAACAATGGCAATTGAAGGCTTCAACGAACCTGTTATTGCATTTATTTCTAATGATTATTTAGGTATGTCACAAAGAGAAGAAACTAAACAAGCAGGTATAGATGCTATAAAAAAATATGGAACAGGTGCTTGCGCTGCACAAGTAATAGGTGGTTATCTCGACATACACCAACAGCTAGAGAAAGAAATAGCTTCTTTTGTAGGACAAGAAGAAGCTATTTTATTTTCTTCCGGATTTGGAGCAAATGCCGGAATACTAAGAGCCTTATTGGGTCAAAATGATATTGCATTGATAGACCCTTATATCCACACAAGCGCAATGGCTGGACTAAAAGGAACAAATATAAAACGAATTGGGCATAACGACCTAGAATATTTGGAGAAGGTACTAAAAGAAGTCAAAGGGCAATATCAAACTAAACTTGTAATAATAGATGGTGTATATTCCCAAGATGGGGATTTGTCTTTACTCCCGGAAATTATTACTCTTTGCAAGACTTATGAAGCCATGCTGATGTTAGATGATGCACATGGAATAGGAGTAATGGGAGCCAATGGCAGAGGAACAGCTGAACATTATAACTGTTTAGGTCAAATTGATATTATTACTGGCACATTCAGCAAGTCATTTGGTTGCGTAGGGGGATTTGCAGCAGCTTCAAAGAAGATAATACAATACTTGAAATTTTATGCGGACAGTAATGTGTTTTCAGCAGCCCCTACCCCACAAGTCACAGCATCCATATTAAAAGCTTTAGAGATTATAAAAAAAGAGCCACAAATAAGAACCAAACTTTGGGAAAATACAAATTATCTTAGAAAACGGTTGAAAGAAGAAGGCTTCGACATAGGAAAATCTGTTTCCCCTATTTTTCCTATTATGATAAGAGATAATAAAAAGGTTTACGAAATTGCTAAAATGTTGCAAGAAAAAGGTATCTTTACAATTGGAATTGTATATCCAGCTGTAAGAACCAAAGAAGCAAGATTAAGGGTCAGCGTTCTTGCCACGCATAAACGTGAACAATTAGAATCTTTAGTCAATACTCTTAATGATATAAATAAGAACATAAAAATAAAATAATAATGAAAGAAAGGAGAAAGAGAAGAAGTACCAAAGACATAGAGGAAAGCATTATTAATGCGGCAACCCGTTTTATTGAAACTGAAGGATTTTCTAATCTAACAGTTACAAGTATTATGCGACAAGCTGAAATTGAGCCTGTACAATTCTATAACAGATATGATGATTTGAATAAGTTCATTGACGAGTATGTAAAAAAATACGACTATTGGTTTAGCGATATTGTAAAATCACAAAAACAATATAGTAACGATAAAGCACTATATATGAACATTCTTGTAGGCTTATTTCAATCTTTATCAGAGAATAAAATCATGCAAGAACTTCTAAAATGGGAACTAGCTAATAACAATGAAACTAGTCAACGTACCGCTCAACTACGGGAATTGCATACGTTACCTCTATGCCAAAAATTCTCAAACATATTCTCCAATACAGATATTGATATTGTGACTATATCTGCACTAATAATAGGGGGAATATATTATCTTATTTTGCATGATAAACTTTCAACTTTCAGTGGAATAGACTTAAAAAAAGAATCTGACAAACAAAAAGTTATTAAGGCTATAAGCAAATTGTCAGACATTTTATTTACGTTTATACCTTCTTCTATTACTAAAGAAAATATTGATATTATAATAAAAATGAGAGAAGATAATATTCCTGTAGAAAAAATAGCATATTATACAGGAATCCCTAAAGAAATTATTGTTTCTATCTAAAATATCCGTCCAATGAGGAAAAGCCCATTGGACGGGTCTAGCCTAACCTAAAATCTTTTGTTTCACAAAACGACCCTTTTTCTGTACT
>NZ_KV804243.1:0-2939 GCF_001811315.1 Bacteroides sp. HMSC067B03
GTAAGCATTCGATAAACTCCCCCTTTCATTCTAAAAATGTGATGTTACTTTTGTAATCAAAGTAAAAAAGCTCAATCGTTATGTCACATCAATGGACCATGGAAGATTTTGAATCTATTTATTCCCGTTTCAAGTCGAGCGGACTTTCAGTTATAGATTTTTGTTCGAATGAATGTATTCGTCCCAAACGTTTCTACGCGTGGCGTTCCAAGCTGCTGCGCAAAGGCGGCTTTATCCCGGTAAAGGTAAACAGTAAGGGACAGGTCAGTCTTCCCCATAAGGAGAAATCCCTTCAGTCTGCCCCTCCGGTCAGCCCGTCGCCAATTCCCCAGCCGCTATGTGAGATCTCCTATCCCAATGGCGTCACAGTCCGCTTGAACAGCCCTTTGTCACCGGAGGTATTGCAAACCCTGATATTTTTGAATTCAAACCGTTAGCCTATGTTTTCTTTGAATGAATCCAACAGATATTATCTTTACCCGTATCCGACAGACATGCGTAAGAGTTTTTATACGCTTAGCGGCATCGTGACCAACCAGATGGGAAAGAATGTACGGGACGGTGACGCTTTCATTTTTATCAATGCGAATTGTACCTGTATGAAAATCCTCCATATGGAATATGGTGGTCTGGTGATATACCATATGAGGCTGGAACAGGGGCACTTCCATCTGCCGGTCATAAATACGGAGGAAGGTCGGGTTAAAGCGATTGAAACCTTCTGGAATGACCTTGTGATGATGGTTCAAGGAATGGACGGCAGCAAGGTCAGGCGTTATAAGAGAAGTGGTTTTCATGGGTTGTAGTTGTAACAAATTATAACATATACAATGCCGTATTCCGGCTGTTTTTTAGTATCTTAGCATCATATTTAAACGATTATGCCAACCGATAAGGAATTACTGATAAAGGATCTCATGCACAAATGCGACTGTCTGTATAGAGAAAACAGCCGGTTGAAGGAGATGGTGTCCACGCAGTCCCTTAAAGCTGCGGACAAAGAGGTGTATGAGGCTTTATTGTCTGACAAGGATGCCATAATCGCCCAAAAGGAGGCAAAAATCAACAGTCTGGAACAACGTGTATCCTATCTTGAACGGCAGTTGTACGGTAAGAAGGCGGAAAAGTTCATAAAGCCTGACGCCCAGGACCGCTGGCTGGATTTTGAAGGCTTCGACATGCTTCCCCGGGAGGCTGAAGCCGCAGAAGAAGCGGAAAAGGAGTTGAAGGCTACCAGAGAAGCGATCATCGCCCGTAAAAAAGCGAGGAAGCAGCATCCTACGAGAAAATCCCTTCCGGAGAATCTTGAGCGTGAGGAGGTTCACATATATCCCGAAGGGTATAATCCGGAAGAGTGGACGCTCCTTCCCGGAGAGGAAGTGACCGAGATCCTTATGCACGAGCCCGAAAAGTTCTATATCCGCAGGATAGTGCGCCATACGGCCAAACGGAAGGGTACGAACGAGTTCAGGACCGGCCCGCTTCCCGTCATGCCGATAGCAAAGAGCTATGCCTCCGCCTCATTGCTGGCAGACATGATGATAGGGAAATATGTGGATCACATACCGTTCCACAGGCAACTGGAACAGTTCAAGCGTGTGGGGGTACACCTCCCCGCGTCAACGGTCAACGACTGGTTCAAGGATGTGGCGGATCTGCTAAGGCCCCTGTACTTCCGATTATGGGAGCTGGTGATGCAGACTGACTACATACAGTCGGATGAGACGACAATCCCTGTGATGAATGACGAGAGACACAAGACGGTCAAAGGTTATATCTGGCTTGTGCGCAGCGTCATGACCGGACGTCAGTTCTTTTACTATGACAAGGGTTCCCGAAGTGGAAAGGTGGTGCTGAAACTCTTCGGCAAGTTCCGGGGAGCCATACAGACGGACGGGTACGAAAGGTACGAGATGCTGGACGCCAAGAAAGGTATTATCCTTCTTGGCTGTTGGGCCCATGCACGCAGACATTTTTGGGAGGCAAGAAAGAATGACATGCAGCGTGCCGACTATGCGCTCGCACAGATACAGTTGCTTTATGACGTGGAGCGTAAGGCTGACGATGAACGCCTGACTTACGGACAGAGGGCTGAACTTAGGGCACGTCTTGCATATCCCATACTTGTGCGCTTCGAGAAATGGCTGGTCAATGAATATCCCAAAGTAATGAAAGACAGTCCGATCGGGAAAGCCATAAAATATACATACGGAAGGTTCGACAAACTCTCCAGGTACCATCTGGACGGTCGTTACAGACCGGATAATAACGAGATAGAAAATAAAGTGCGGCCTGTCGCGTGCGGCAGACGTAATTACCTGTTCTGTGGCAATAATGATGCCGCTGAAGATGCGGCGGTGCTCTACTCGTTCTTCGGCTGCTGCAAGGCTGCCGGGGCTGACTTCCGTACGTGGCTGATCTACTTCCTTGAACATATACATGATTATGATGATGACTACTCGATGGATCTGGCCGAATTGTTACCGGACAATCTGTTATCCGGGGGCAAGATATTATCCGTTACGCCACCGGAATCCCCCAAGAAAGACTCCTGATACCTTCGTAAATCCCGCCTAAGCACGGGAAAACTACCGTTTTATGCCAATCAAGACGGGAAAATAGGGAATAAAGTGCCGTTTTTATCTTCATTATCCCCGATAAATAGGGAAAATAAAGGAAAGAATACCCTTTTATACCAATTATGGCGGGAAAGTAGGGATAAAAATACCGCTTTATCACATTTATCACAGGAAAATAAGGGAAAAAGTGGGAAAACTTCCTTTTATCCGCTCCTTTAGTAGGGAAAATATCAGCTTCTATAAAACCCGCACATCTTTTGGTTGAATTGATGTAACAATAAATCATAGAACGATAAAATGAATAAACGACATTATGAACATACGTTACCTACTATACGAGGGAGTTTATCGAATACTTAC
>NZ_KV804244.1:0-498 GCF_001811315.1 Bacteroides sp. HMSC067B03
AAGGACAAGAACCAACTGCGTGAATACGGTATTTATTTCCTCTTTTACACGGTTTCGAAAACGGTTGATGGTAATAAAATCCGGATGTTCATTACCGGAAAGCCAGATATAATGAATATCACGTAGGAGAAGCTTCTCTATTTTGCGGCACGAATAGATATTGTTCATGTAGGCGTAGATAATCACCTTAAGCATCATTTTAGGATGATAAGGACAGCGACCGGTTGCTTTATAAAGCTTCTTGAAATTGTCAAGATTGAGATTATCAACAACAGTATTAACTATGCGAACCGGATCGTTCGCTGCTATGTTTTCATCAATTCTTCCGGGAAAAAGAACTGTTTGGTTGGGAATGTAAGGACGAAAATGTAACTTTGCCATAACGAAAAACTTTATGCCTAAAGATACAAAAACTTTGGGTAATAACAAAGCCCGGGCTTGTGAAAGTCTGGGCTTTGTGCATAAAAAAAGGTTGTGCCAGCGTTTTGACACAACCTC
>NZ_KV804245.1:0-45909 GCF_001811315.1 Bacteroides sp. HMSC067B03
TAAATATGCGCTGATTTAATTCCGCCAACGGGTTAAAAGTACTTTTTGCCGATTGCTGATGCCCGACTCATTGCGGCATTATTTTGTTGATAACCTGAATTTGGCAGCTGGCAGTTCGCCGGAGAAGAAGCTCGTGAAAAACGGATTGATTAATTTAGATGAATTCGATAAGATTAAAGAGAGTCAACAGGCTACATTAAAGAATCTTCTTCAAATGGTGAATGTTCCCGTTTTTCGTGGCAAGCGACTGGGATGGGTGAATGAGTCCCGTCTTGCTTCTTTTATAGCCACAACAAATGTCTATCAGGTATTGATTGACTCCACAGGAAGCCGTCGCTTTCTGTGTGTGGAGGTGTTAAAACCTATTTCGGAAGAACCTTTGGAGCATAAGCAAATATATGCGCAGCTGAAAGAAGAACTGAAATCCGGTGCACCGGATTATTTAAACAAAGAAGAAGAAAAGGCTTTGCAGAAACATAATAAGGCATATTATCGCCAATCCTTACTAGAAGATGTGTTTCATTGTTGTTTCCGTCATCCTTTGGAAACGGAAAAAGGTATCTGGCTGACAACAGCTGAAATATTTCAAGTGATGCGTAAATTCAATTCTGCAGCTTTGAAAGAGGTCTCTGCACGTCAATTGGGCTTGAAACTTTCAGCCATGGGATATATGGCAAAGCATACGTCTTTCGGAAATCGGTATTATGTGTTTAATCTTTTGGCCGAGAAAAAAGAAGTGTCATTATAATACGTTATTATACAGGTGGTTATTGTAAAAAGTGATTTGCTGATGTATACATTTTATGCTTACTCCTTGAAAAAATAGCTAATTAATTTGTCAGATTAAAAACATTGTTCGTAGTTTTGCGAACAATAAATAAGAAGGAGATATTGAAGTGAAAGAAAAGCAGTATACAGCAGAGCAGGAGCAGATAGCTCGTTTTGCTAAAGCTATGGGACATCCGGCACGAATGGCTATTCTTAGTTTCTTGACTAAACAGGAAAGTTGTTTCTTTGGAGATATTCACGAAGAATTGCCTATTGCCAAAGCAACCGTTTCACAGCACTTGAAAGAGCTGAAAGATGCAGGATTAATTCAGGGAGAAATAGAAACGCCCAAGGTGCGATATTGTATTAACAAGGAAAATTGGGAACTTGCCCGCAAATTATTTGCTGCATTTTGGGAAGATTGTAAATGTACAGGAACATCGTGCTGTGGATAACAGCACTTTTTTTTGAGAATATTGTTCGTAGTTCTACGAATTACGATTTAAAAATAAACTTTAATATAGAATAGAAAATGGAAATCAAAGTATTGGGAACCGGGTGTGCAGGTTGTAGGGCATTGTATGAAACAACTAAACAAGCAATTACTGAATTGGGTTGCGATGTCGTATTAATTAAAGAGGAAGATTTATTAAAAATCATGGAGTATAATGTTTTAAGTCTTCCGGCTTTAGTCGTTGACGGAAAAGTCGTATCTGCCGGAAAAAGATTATCACTTGCAGAAGTAAAAGAATTGATACCTCAATAATAAGATAGTTATGAAGAAACTCTTTTATTTACTATTCTCAACCATTATCTTAATATCTTGTGGTAATGGTGCAAAAGCAAAAACGGAGGCACAGAGTACGGAAGAAAAGCAGCCTGATCATATCGAAGTGCTTTATTTTCATGGAGCGCAGCGCTGTATCACCTGTCGGGCAATAGAAGCTAATACGGTAGCCCTTTTGGATAGCCTTTATTCCAAAGAGCAGGCAGGCGATAGGATTATCTATAAGGTTATAGATATTTCAAAAAAGGAAAACGAGCAAATTGCGGACAAGTACGAGGTTACTTGGTCGTCATTGTTTGTGAATGGTTGGAAAGATGGAAAAGAGAATGTAAACAACATGACGGAGTTCAGTTTTTCCAATGCAAGAAAATCACCGGACAAATTTAAAGAGGGAATTAAAAATAAAGTTGATGAATTGCTAAAACAGTTATAGGATGGATTTTCTTCAATCACTATTAGACAATAGTTCTGTTCCTGTTATAACAGCCTTTATCTTAGGAATTTTAACGGCAATCAGCCCGTGTCCTTTGGCTACTAATATAACGGCAATAGGTTTTATTGGTAAGGATATAGAAAACCGTCACCGTATATTCATAAATGGGTTACTTTATACATTTGGCAGGATAGTGACTTATACAGTACTTGGAGGTATTCTTATTCCGGTTCTTCGTGAGGGTGCAAGTATGTATATGGTTCAAAAGGCAGTAAGCAAATACGGTGAGATGTTGATTGCTCCGGTATTAATTCTTGTAGGGATATTCATGCTCGATATTATAAAGCTAAATATACCAAAAATTAATATTGGCGGAGAGGGGCTAAAGAAGAAAACAAAAGGTAGTTGGGGAGTTTTGTTATTGGGTATTTTGTTTGCTCTTGCCTTTTGCCCCACCAGTGGAGTTTTCTATTTCGGTATACTTATGCCCTTGGCAGCAGTAGAAACGGGCGGGTATTTTTTACCCGTAATATATGCTATCGCTACAGGGTTACCTGTAATCCTTGTTGCTTGGATATTGGCGTATAGTGTTGCCGGATTAGGTAGGTTTTATAACAGTGTACAAATCTTTGAAAAATGGTTCCGCAAAATTGTTGCTATACTCTTTATAGTCATAGGAATCTATTATGCGGTCGTTTTTTATCTATGAACAATTTAATTAAAATAAAAGACAGTATGAAAAAGATAGAAATTTTTGATCCGGCAATGTGTTGCCCTACGGGTTTGTGTGGAACAAATATCAATCCTGAATTGATGAGGGTTGCAGTTGTTGTCGAAACATTGAAAAGACAGGGTGTTATTGTTACCCGTCACAATTTACGGGATGAACCACAGGTGTATGTGAGCAATAAAACAGTAAATGAATATCTTCAAAAGAATGGTGCAGAAGCTTTACCTATTACTTTGGTAGATGGTGAAATTGCAGTCTCTAAAGTTTATCCTACCACTAAACAAATGAGTGAATGGACGGGAGTGAATTTAGATTTAATGCCCGCTAAATAAGTGTATACCAGATTAGTATTAAAAAAGAAATGAAAGCATTTAATTTATCCGATATAGAACTAACTAAATACCTGTTTTTTACTGGTAAAGGTGGAGTAGGAAAGACTTCTATTGCTTGTGCCACGGCGGTTGGTTTGGCCGATAAGGGAAAGAAAATACTTCTTATCAGTACAGATCCGGCTTCTAACTTACAAGATGTTTTCGATCAACCCTTAAACGGACATGGCACAGCTATTTCAGAAGTGCCGGGGCTGACTGTTGTAAATCTTGACCCTGAACAGGCAGCAGCAGAATACAGGGAAAGTGTAATCGCACCTTTCAGGGGAAAATTACCCGAAAGCGTTATTCAGAATATGGAAGAACAGCTTTCAGGTTCCTGCACAGTAGAAATCGCTGCTTTTAATGAGTTCTCGGACTTTATTACCGATGTTAATGAAGCAAAGGAGTATGATCATATTATTTTTGATACAGCACCTACCGGACACACATTGCGAATGTTGCAGCTTCCATCTGCATGGAGTACATTCATTAGTGAAAGTACACATGGTGCATCCTGTTTAGGGCAGTTATCAGGCTTGGAGGAACGGAAAGGAATTTATAAACAGGCGGTGGATACATTGTCTGATACAAGCGCAACCCGGTTAGTATTGGTAAGCCGTCCTGAAATAGCACCGTTGAAAGAGGCTGCCCGTTCTTCGCATGAATTACAACTATTGGGAATTAAAAATCAGCTATTGGTGATAAATGGTGTTTTACGGCAATTAGATGAAGCAGACAATGTTTCACAACAACTGCATGACAGGCAGCAAAAGGCGTTACAAAGTATGCCTATTGCATTATCTGAATATCCCATGTATAGCATTCCTTTGCGTTCTTACAATTTATCCAATATTGCCAATATCCGCCGTATGCTATACAGTGATAGTATTACGAATGAAATTAGTTATCAGCCGATAACTGATAGCAAAAGTATAGATGAATTGGTTAATGACCTCTATACTTCCGGCAAACGAGTAGTGTTTACAATGGGAAAGGGGGGCGTAGGGAAAACGACCTTAGCCACAGAAATAGCCTTGAAATTAACAAAGCTCGGTACAAAGGTTCATCTTACCACTACTGACCCGGCAAATCACCTGAACTATGATTTTGCCATCAAATCAGGTATTACAGTAAGCCATATAGACGAAGCGGAAGTATTGGAAAAATACAAGAATGAAGTTCGTAGCAAAGCTGCTGAAACCATGACTGCCGAAGATATGGAATATATAGAGGAAGATTTACGTTCACCATGTACGCAAGAAATCGCCGTATTCAAGGCTTTTGCTGAAATTGTAGACAAAGCGGAGAATGAAATCGTAGTGATTGATACTGCACCAACAGGACATACTTTGTTGCTTTTGGATGCTACCCAAAGCTATCACAAAGAAGTAGAACGTACACAGGGAGAAGTAACCGGAGCAGTAGCCAATTTATTACCCCGTTTGCGTAATCCACAGGAAACGGAAGTAGTAATTGTCACTTTACCCGAAGCAACACCTGTATTTGAAGCAGAACGCCTACAAATGGATTTACAACGTGCCGGGATTAACAATAAATGGTGGGTAGTAAATGCCTGTTTGTCATTGACAAATACAGAAAATTCTTTTTTGCAAGCAAAAGCACAAAGTGAATTGACTTGGATTAAGAAAGTAGAAGAATTGTCAAAGGGCAATACTGTCCTGATTGAATGGAAAAACTTATAAGAATATGAAGATTTTAATCCTTTGCACTGGTAACAGTTGCCGTAGCCAAATGGCACACGGTTTCTTACAGTCATTCGATAAAAACATGGATGTCTTTTCAGCAGGGACAAAACCTGCTGAAAAGGTTAATCCGATGGTGGTAAAAGTTATGTCTGAAACAGGAATAGACCTTACTAACCATACCCCTAAAAACGTAAGCCTGTATTTAGAGCACGAATGGGACTATGTGATAACGGTATGTGGTGGCGCAAATAAAAGCTGCCCTATGTTTACAGGCAAGGTAAAAAACAGATTGCATATTGGATTTGACGACCCATCAGAAGTGACCGGGACACCGGAGTTTATAAATAGTGAATTTCTTCGGGTACGGGATGAAATAAGAATGCGTTTCTATGATTTTTACCTGCAAGAGTTAAAACCGCAATTAAAATAAAAGGCAGTCATTATGGAAAAGAAACAAGGAATTGGATTTTTTGAAAGATACCTGACTATTTGGGTAGCCTTGTGTATCGTTATCGGGATGGCCATCGGACAATATCTTCCGGCAATACCGCAAACATTGAGCAAATTTGAATATGCCAACGTGTCTATACCCGTGGCCATCCTGATTTGGTTAATGATATATCCCATGATGCTGAAAGTAGATTTTCAGAGTATTAAAAATGTTGGTAAGCGTCCGAAAGGAATTATCATCACTTGTATTACAAATTGGCTTATAAAGCCTTTTACAATGTTTGGAATAGCTTATCTATTCTTCTACGTTGTTTTCAAGTCTCTAATATCTGCCGAATTGGCCGAAGAATATTTAGCCGGGGCAGTCTTATTAGGTGCTGCACCTTGTACAGCAATGGTATTTGTATGGAGTTATCTGACCAAAGGAGATGCTGCCTATACATTGGTACAGGTTGCAGTAAATGATTTGATCATATTGGTTGCTTTCGCTCCTATTGTTGCTTTTTTATTGGACGTAGGTGGCGTTACGATTCCGTGGGATACATTATTGCTTTCAGTCGTATTGTTTGTTGTCATTCCTCTTTCTGCCGGAATAATGACCCGTATACTGGTTATTCGGCGAAAAGGGATAGAATATTTTAATACTGTATTTATTCGTAAGTTTGATAATTATACGATTGGCGGGTTACTATTAACACTTATCATTCTGTTCTCATTTCAAGGAGAAACCATATTGAACAATCCGTTGCACATTGTATTGATTGCCGTTCCGCTTGTGTTGCAAACAGTTCTGATATTCTTTGTAGCCTATGGCTGGGCGAAGTGGTGGAAATTGCCTCACAATATAGCTGCACCTGCCGGAATGATTGGTGCAAGCAATTTTTTGAATTATCGGTGGCCGTGGCTATATCGCTTTTCGGTTTACAATCCGGTGCTGCACTGGTTACAGTGGTAGGGGTATTGGTTGAAGTTCCGGTCATGCTGATGTTAGTGAGAGTTGCAAATAATACATGCAGTTGGTTTACAATGAAATCAAGTATGAGTAAATAGAATACTCCGGACTGTACGTACAAGAAATGAAGGCATCGAATAGGAAACTTTGAATTAAGAATGATAAATATTCATTGGTTTAAAAACACTATTAAAGTATTAGCTGTACCTTTGCACTGTCTTTTTTTAAAACATGTATTGTTATGGAACAACATCCGATTAAAATTAATAAAGTACAGATACGTAATCTTCAAATTGAAGACTATGCACAGTTATCCCAATCGTTTACCCGTGTTTATTCTGACGGTAGCGATGTATTTTGGACTCATGCCCAGATAAAGAAATTAATAAGTATTTTTCCGGAAGGGCAGATCGTTACAGTAGTTGACGACAAGATCGTAGGCTGTGCTCTTTCTATTATCGTTGACTATGACAAGGTAAAGAACGACCATACGTATGCACAAGTTACGGGTAAGGAAACATTCAATACTCATAATCCGGAAGGAAATATCCTGTATGGCATTGAGGTGTTTATTCATCCGGGATACCGCGGTTTGCGCCTGGCTCGTCGTATGTATGAATATCGCAAGGAACTCTGCGAAACATTGAATTTGAAAGCTATCATGTTCGGTGGCCGTATTCCGAATTATCATAAATATGCCGATAAGATGCGCCCGAAAGAATATATCGCACGGGTACGCCAGCGTGAAATTTATGATCCGGTTCTTACCTTTCAATTATCGAATGATTTTCATGTTCGCAAGGTAATGACCAATTACCTGCCGAATGATGAAGAATCCAAGCATTACGCTTGTCTGTTGCAATGGGATAATATTTATTATCAGCCGCCTACACAGGAATATATCAACCCGAAAACAACTGTTCGTGTGGGCTTGGTGCAATGGCAGATGCGTAGTTATAAGACATTGGACGACCTTTTTGAACAAGTGGAATTCTTCGTCGATGCCGTATCCGATTATAAGAGTGACTTTGTCCTTTTTCCGGAATATTTCAATGCACCTTTGATGTCGAAGTTTAATGATAAAGGAGAATCACAGGCTATTCGCGGATTAGCAAAATATACCGATGAAATCAGAGACCGTTTTATAAATCTGGCTATCAGTTACAATATCAATATAATTACCGGAAGTATGCCATACGTGAAAGAGGATGGATTGCTATATAATGTAGGTTTCCTTTGCCGGCGTGACGGAACGTATGAAATGTATGAGAAAATGCATGTAACTCCGGATGAAATCAAGAGCTGGGGACTGAGTGGCGGTAGACTGTTACAGACTTTCGATACGGATTGCGCAAAGATTGGAGTGCTGATTTGTTATGATGTGGAATTTCCGGAACTTTCCCGTTTGATGGCGGATCAGGGGATGCAGATATTATTCGTGCCTTTCCTGACGGATACGCAGAATGCTTATTCACGTGTACGTGTCTGTGCCCAGGCGCGTGCGATTGAGAATGAATGTTTTGTAGTTATTGCAGGTAGTGTAGGAAATCTTCCCCGTGTACATAATATGGATATCCAGTATGCACAGTCAGGAGTATTCACCCCATGCGATTTTGCTTTTCCAACGGATGGAAAACGGGCGGAAGCGACTCCGAATACGGAAATGATTTTGGTTTCGGATGTAGATCTGGATTTATTGAATGCACTCCATACCTATGGTAGCGTGCGTAATCTGAAGGATCGTAGAAATGATGTATATGAAGTGCGGTTGAAGAAGTAAAAAGAGGCAGTTCGGTTGGTTTTAAACCAAGACCCCGTTGGTTTAAAACCAACGATGCGTTTCTTTTAAACCAAGAGGTCTTTGGCTTAAAACCAATAAAGGGGATGTTTCTCAACCCTTTCCGGAAGTACCGCTTTCAAGGATGCTGACGATAGAAAACAGCGTGAAGCAAATAGCTCCCAGCCCTACTAAAACCCGTGCCGGAATAAAGTAATCGGCATGTACGGTAGCAAGTTCGAACACGAAGGCTGCCAGAAACAGACATGCCAATGCCGTCAATACCGGAATCATAGGGATTCGGTTGGCCAGTTTGAATTCCCGTCTCCATATCTTGGCGAGCAGAATCACTTTGCTGGAAATACTGTAACATACCAGACCCAGCCCGAGCATGATGTATCCGGTCGTACCGTTTGCGCTTCCCGAGTCAGCCAAAATGACAAATATGCCCCACACAAAAGAGATCGATCCCATTAATAAAACCAGTTTCGGCCATTTGTTACGTTCTTTTTCCGAATAATCATTTCTAACTTGACGGGCTATGGTTGCTACCAATGCAATCAGACTGGTACAAATACATGCGAGTCCCACCATTACATGTCCTGCTACAAAATAAGCGGGATGAGAGTGACTGTTACTTAACAAGACAAATGCCCATATCCATGCAATACAAGAAATGACGATCGCGAGAATGACCAGTGCCCGTCTCTGACCAATAGAAAAAGCTCCCTCAGGAACTTCGTTTCCGGTCGCTTTTGCATTTGCCGGGATCAAAGAAAATCGAGTGGAAGAAGTAGCGGCAGTAGCTACACATGCTGTGATAAAACCTACACCGGTGATAACATGGCCTGCAACGAAAGATGAAGTAGTGGTAGCACCATTGAAAATGCAGATACCTCCGATAATCGTTATGACAGCTGCCAGATATCCCACAACTGGCAATACGTATTTGGTAGCTTCATTATAGGTGTGTATGATTTGCCGGATAATAGTAGCAGCCGTACAAAACAGCGCAATACATATCATACCTAGTGAAAAAACGACAGGGCCCGCTACCAAACGGTTCCCCGCATCACCATAACCATAAATGAATGCTCCGTATCCGAAGCAAAAGACCGCCATCGCCAAAGGGATTGCTCTGAATAAAATACTAATACCGTAATTCATAACTTAAGTGCTTTTTATTTTCCCACTAAAACAAGGAGGTATCCGTTTTGTTTAGGTTAATAGCCATTTATAATCGCTAACTTCACATGATTCCGATTAAAAGTCTTTGCTTTTTGCTCAACTAAACAAATGTTTTTGTAAATTTGCACCCTTAAAAACGGGGATACCCCTCAAATTGTAAATTGTAAATAGTAAAATCGTAGATATAGCTATGGGTAAGAGATTTACTGAATATTCGCAGTTTGACCTTTCACAGGTGAACAAAGATGTACTGAAGAAGTGGGACGAAAACCAGGTTTTCGCCAAGAGTATGACAGAACGTGATGGCTGTCCTTCGTTTGTGTTTTTCGAAGGACCTCCCTCGGCTAATGGTATGCCGGGTATTCACCATGTAATGGCACGTACTATTAAGGACATTTTTTGCCGTTACAAAACAATGAAAGGTTATCAGGTAAAGCGTAAAGCCGGATGGGATACGCACGGATTGCCTGTGGAACTAAGTGTAGAGAAAGCATTGGGTATAACAAAAGAGGATATTGGTAAAAAAATCTCTGTGGCAGATTACAACGCTGCTTGCCGTAAGGATGTGATGAAGTATACCAAAGAATGGGAAGACTTGACTCACCAGATGGGATATTGGGTGGACATGAAGCATCCTTATATCACCTATGATAATCGTTATATTGAAACATTGTGGTGGTTGCTGAAGCAGCTGCACAAAAAAGGCTTGCTATATAAAGGATATACCATTCAGCCATATTCACCGGCTGCCGGAACTGGTTTGAGCTCTCATGAGCTGAATCAGCCGGGGTGCTATCGTGACGTAAAAGATACGACGATGGTAGCCCAGTTTAAGATGAAGAACCCGAAACCGGAAATGACAGAGTGGGGGACTCCTTACTTTCTTGCGTGGACAACTACTCCGTGGACATTACCTTCAAACACTGCGCTTTGTGTAGGTCCGAAGATTGACTATGTTGCCGTGCAGTCTTATAATGCTTATACCGGAGAGCCTATCACGGTTGTGCTGGCAAAAGCATTGTTGAATACTCATTTCAATGCGAAAGCTGCTGATCTGAAATTAGAAGATTATAAGCCCGGAGATAAGCTTGTTCCGTATAAAGTAATAGCCGAATACAAAGGTCCGGACCTGGTAGGTATGGAATATGAGCAACTGATTCCTTGGGTGAAACCGGTTGAAGTGACGGAAAGCGGTGACTGGAAAGCAAGTGATAAAGCTTTCCGTGTGATATTGGGTGACTATGTTACGACAGAAGATGGTACAGGTATCGTTCACATCGCACCGACCTTTGGTGCAGACGATGCGAATGTGGCACGTGCGGCAGGAATCCCGTCCTTATTCATGATCAATAAGAAAGGTGAAACCCGTCCGATGGTAGACCTTACAGGTAAGTTCTATCTGTTGGATGAACTGGATGAAACCTTTGTGAAGGAATGTGTAGACGTAGACAAGTATAAAGAATACCAGGGTGCATGGGTGAAAAATGCCTATGATCCGCAGTTTATGGTGGATGGCAAGTTTGACGAGAAAGCTGCGCAGGCCGCCGAGTCTCTGGATATTGCTCTTTGTATGATGATGAAAGCAAACAATCAGGCTTTCAAAATCGAAAAGCATGTGCACAACTATCCTCATTGTTGGCGTACAGACAAACCGGTACTTTATTACCCGTTGGACAGCTGGTTTATCCGTTCTACAGCTTGTAAAGAGCGTATGATGGAACTGAACAAGACGATCAACTGGAAACCGGAATCTACCGGAACAGGACGTTTCGGCAAATGGCTGGAAAATCTGAATGACTGGAACTTAAGCCGTTCCCGTTATTGGGGGACTCCACTGCCTATCTGGCGTACGGAAGATGGAACGGGTGAAATATGTATCGAATCTGTAGAAGAACTTTATAATGAAATAGAGAAATCGGTAGCTGCCGGGTTTATGAAATCTAATCCGTACAAGGATAAAGGTTTTGTACCGGGTGAATATACCGAAGGAAATTATGATAAGATAGACCTCCATCGTCCGTATGTAGATGATATCATTCTGGTATCGGAAGACGGTAAACCGATGAAGCGTGAATCAGACTTGATTGACGTTTGGTTTGATTCCGGTGCTATGCCTTATGCACAGATTCATTATCCGTTCGAGAACAAAGATATCCTGGATAATCGTGAAGTATATCCGGCGGACTTCATCGCGGAAGGAGTAGACCAGACACGCGGATGGTTCTTTACCTTGCACGCTATCGCTACGATGATATTTGATAGTGTGTCATACAAAGCTGTGATCTCCAATGGTCTGGTGCTTGACAAGAATGGTAATAAGATGTCTAAGCGTCTTAACAATGCTGTCGATCCGTTCACTACGATTGAGAAGTATGGTTCCGACCCGTTGCGTTGGTATATGATTACTAACTCATCTCCATGGGATAATCTGAAATTCGATATTGACGGAATCGAAGAAGTTCGTCGCAAGTTCTTCGGTACTTTATATAATACATATTCGTTCTTTGCACTGTATGCCAATGTAGACGGATTTGAATATAAAGAAGCAGATGTTCCGATGGAGGAGCGTCCGGAAATCGACCGTTGGATTTTGTCTGTATTGAACACATTAATAAAAGAAGTAGATACATGCTATAATGAGTACGAACCGACTAAAGCAGGACGTTTGATCTCCGACTTTGTCAATGATAATCTGTCCAACTGGTATGTTCGTCTGAACCGTAAACGCTTCTGGGGTGGTGAATTTACTCAGGATAAGTTGTCTGCTTATCAGACATTGTATACCTGCCTTGAAACAGTTGCGAAGCTGATGGCTCCTATTTCTCCATTCTATGCTGATCGTCTGTATACGGATTTGATCACTGCTACAGGACGTGACAATGTAGTCTCTGTCCACTTGGCTGAATTCCCGAAGTATCAGGAAGAAATGATCGATAAGGAACTGGAAGCCCGTATGCAAATGGCACAGGACGTAACTTCAATGGTGTTGGCGCTACGTCGTAAAGTGAACATCAAGGTTCGTCAGCCACTGCAGTGTATCATGATTCCGGTAGCGGATGAAGAACAGAAGGCTCATATCGAAGCTGTGAAAGCATTGATCATGAACGAGGTGAATGTAAAAGACATCAAGTTTGTAGATGGAGCTGCCGGCGTATTGGTGAAGAAGGTAAAATGTGACTTTAAGAAATTAGGCCCGAAATTCGGCAAGCAGATGAAGGCTGTGGCCGCTGCTGTGGCAGAAATGACTCAGGAAGCGATAGCTGAACTCGAAAAGAACGGAAAGTACACATTGAATCTGGATGGAGCAGAGGCTGTGATTGAAACTTCGGATGTCGAAATCATCAGTGAGGATATTCCGGGATGGCTGGTTGCCAATGAAGGAAAACTGACTGTAGCTCTTGAAGTTACTGTGACCGAGGAGTTGCGTCGTGAGGGTATTGCCCGTGAACTGGTGAATCGTATTCAGAATATACGTAAGTCCAGCGGTTTCGAGATAACGGACAAAATAAAGATCACAATCTCCAAAAATACGCAAACAGATGATGCGGTGAATGAATATAATACTTATATTTGTAACCAAGTTTTAGGAACATCCCTTGATTTGGCAGATGAAGTGAAAGACGGTACAGAACTTAATTTTGACGATTTCTCATTATTTGTCAGTGTGATAAAAGACTAATACTAATATTGATTAACCTTTTAAACTAGTAAAGTTATGGCAGAAAAGACTAGATATTCGGATGCGGAACTCGAGGAATTCCGTGCCATTATTATGGAGAAGCTGGAGTTGGCTCAACGTGATTACGAGCAGTTGAAGATGAGCCTGATGGGCTTGGATGGTAATGATACCGACGACACATCTCCTACATATAAAGTGTTGGAAGAAGGAGCCAATACGCTTTCTAAGGAGGAAACAACCCGTCTGGCACAACGTCAGCTGAAGTTTATCCAGGGATTGCAGGCAGCTTTGGTACGTATTGAGAATAAAACGTATGGCATTTGCCGTGAGACTGGAAAGTTGATTCCGGCAGAACGCCTGCGTGCTGTTCCTCATGCTACTTTGAGCATCGAGGCTAAGAACAGTGGTAAAAAATAATAGATAGCTACAAGCTACGGATGACGAGCTACAAGTAGCTGCGCAATGTTTACGCACGGCAACTTGTAGCTCGTTATGTTTAATTTATGATGAACAAATGAAGAAACTATTCACGAAGGGTAGAATTGCCCTGCTTGTTATCTTTTCCGTACTGATTATTGACCAGATCATTAAAATCTGGATTAAGACTCATATGTATTGGCACGAAAGTATACGTGTGACAGACTGGTTTTATATCTATTTCACCGAAAACAATGGTATGGCTTTCGGTATGGAAATTTTCGGAAAGCTATTTCTGACAACTTTCCGTATTGTAGCAGTAGGGCTGATAGGCTACTATCTCTATAAGATTATAAAGAAAGGTTTCAAAACCGGATATATCGTCTGCGTGGCCCTTATCCTGACCGGCGCTTTGGGTAATATTATAGACAGTGTATTCTATGGTGTTTTTTTCAATGAAAGTACTCATTCGCAGATTGCCAGCTTTATGCCCGAAGGAGGTGGATATTCTACCTGGTTCTATGGTAAGGTGGTGGATATGTTTTATTTTCCGATAATTGACACAAACTGGCCGACATGGATGCCTTTCGTAGGTGGAGAACATTTTATATTCTTCAGTCCGATTTTTAATTTTGCGGACGCTGCCATCAGTTGCGGTATTATCGCATTGCTACTTTTCTATAGCAAATATCTGAACGAATCTTACCATTCACTAGATAAAAATAAAAAGGAAAGCGTTAATCATGAAGAGTAGGTTTCGGTTTCATCTGTGTTGTATTTGCATGTTCGCGCTTGCAGTAGCAGGTTGTAAAGTCAAAAGACCTGACGATGTAATCTCAGAATCGAAGATGGAGAATTTGCTGTATGATTATCATCTGGCAAAGTCGATGGGAGATAATCTGCCTTATAATGAGAATTATAAGAAAGCTTTGTATCTCGATGCCGTTTTCAAGAAATATGGTACAACGGAAGCCGTATTCGATTCGTCTTTGGTGTGGTACACACGCAACACGGAAGTATTATCGAAAATTTATGAAAGAGTAAGCAAACGTCTGAAAGCCCAGCAGAATGAAATAAATCATCTGATAGCTTTGCGTGACAATAAACCGAAGATGTCAGATCCGGGCGACAGCATTGATGTCTGGCCTTGGAAGCGTTTCGTGCGTCTGACAGGTGAGGTGATGAATGATCAATATGCGTTTGTGCTGCCTGCCGATACTAACTATAAAGATCGTGATACATTGGTTTGGGAAGTTCGTTATCGTTTCCTTGAGCCGATGCTTGCAGATTCTCTGAGAACTGTCACGATGGCTATGCAGGTTATTTATGAAGAAGATACATTAAATCGTCTGGAAACAGTCACCGATCCGGGTGTGCATCAGATACGTTTGTTTGCAGATACATTGGGTGCGATGAAGGAAATAAAGGGTTTTATCTATTATCCCGTACAAGGAGAGAAAGCCGGAGCATTGTTGGCTGACCGCTTTATATTAACCCGCTATCATTGTGCGGACTCACTTTCTGTAGCCGAACGTGATTCGATTAATCAGCTGGAAGCTTTGAAAACAGATTCTTTGAAAAAGATTTCTGCCCAAAAAGATACTGAGATTTCGAAAGACTCTTTGAAGAAAGTCGATGAACTGAAAGATAGTCAACGTATCTCTCCGGAAGAAATGAACCGCCGTCGTACGGTGACTCCTGAAAAGAAACCGGAACAAATTGAAGTAGAGCAACATATCCAGCAGGAAAAGATTGAGCAAAGAAGGGAACGGCAAATGAATCAGCGTAAAAATCAGCAAAGACGTCAATCATCTCCCCGCTAATCTTATGAAACGTTTTGCTGCTCATTATTTACTTTTGCCTGAAGTTGGCTTTATCAGACAGCAGGTGGTTGAGATTGCTGATGACGGACGTGTCTGCCATATTTTCCCGTTGACGGAAGAAATCGAGTCTGTTGAATGGATGCCCGGACTGATCGCATTGTTCCCTGGAAGTGAAATAAAAAACACTGGGATGTTTGAAAAAAACATCCCAGTGTTTCAATTTAATCTTCCTGTAGTTTCGGATCAAACTTCCTCATGTCCTAAAGAGTTCCTTGCAGTGTCTGAAGAGAGGGGAGAAGTTCTGTTTCCTTATTTATTTTATCCTTTTGATTTTACTTCCATGCAGCCTGTCGCCGGAACTCGGCACAGATTACTGCGGTAGCGATGGCTACATTGAGAGACTCCGAAGTTTCTTTTCCTTGTGGATAATTGGGAATATAGAGTTTCCGATTGATGAGCGCTTCCACTTCTTTTCCTATTCCGTTACCTTCATTTCCCATTACAATCAGCCCGTTGGCGGACAATGGCTGTTCGTACATGTTCTTTCCATCCAGAAAAGTACCGAATACGGGAGTATCTCCGAGTGAACGAATAAATTCGGGGAGAGAAGTATAATGAACCTTCACACGGGCGATTCCTCCCATGGTGGCTTGTATCGTTTTAGGGTTGTACACGTCTACCGTATTCTGCGAACAAATAATATGCTCAATGCCAAACCAGTCTGCCAACCGGATAATTGTACCCAGATTCCCCGGGTCCTGAACATCATCCAGTGCCAGACAAAGAGACTGGCGGACAAATTCCGGATTTAAAGTATATTGTGGTTGCTCCAAAATGGCAAGTACCTGCTGTGGTGTTTTCAGCAAACTGGCACGTGATAGTTCTTCTTGAGAGACTTCTGCTATTTCACTTGCCTGAATACCGGGGTGCTCTTGTAGCCAGAAAGAAGTGGCAGCCAGAAAACGGCAGGGAAAATGCCCCAGTAAATCGCCTACTAATTTAGGACCTTCGGCAAGGAATACCTGTTCTTCTTTACGTGTCTTCTTTTGTTCCAGCGAATGGATATACTTTATTTTATTTTTGCTCAGCATTATTCTTTTACTTCTTTATTTACCGCAAAGCTATAAATATATTTCTAATTAATCGGCTGTTGAATGAGTTTTTTGAAAATAAATCTTTTCCATATTAACAATATTTGTGTGAATAAAAACTGATACTCTACTTAATTTTAGTAGATTTGCTTAAAATTAGTAGATTGATAATCAATATAAAAGAAAGTAAGATGGAAAGATTGACACAACAAGAGGAAGAAGTGATGATTTACTTTTGGAAAATGGGACCGAGTTTTATCCGTGAGATACTGAATGAAATGCCGGAGCCCAAGCCGCCATACACAAGCGTTGCCTCTGTGGTCCGTAACTTGGAGAAGAAGAAGTTTTTATCTCCTTTTAAGTTAGGAAACTCTATTCAGTATCATGTATTGGTGAAAGAAAGTGATTACAAACGTAGCTTCATGAATGGAGTAGTGAGCAACTATTTTACGGGTTCGTATAAAGAAATGGTTTCCTTTTTTGTCCGTGACCGTAAAATCAGTAAAAAAGAACTCGAGGATTTGATCAACATTATTGAAGATGAAGAATCATAAATCAAGATAGGTATGGAACCTTCAATTTATTTGATTAAAGTAAATGTAGCTTTGATCGTATTATATGCATTCTATAAATTCTCTTTCAGCAAAGATACGTTTTTTAGGTTGAGACGGGGTATGCTGTTGCTGATATGTGCCACTTTGCTGATTTATCCATTCATTGATTTTTCGGAGTGGGCGGGGTGGAACGAACATGCATTGGGAGAAACGATTACGACCGTTTACAACAAACTATTGCCCGAAGTGCTGGTCACTGCTACTTTACCTGCTGCTTCAACAGAAGTTGGAGTGGCAAACTGGCAGGCCGGTACATGGCTGTGGATTATTTATGGACTGGGATTTGCCATGTTGTTACTGCGCAGTCTGTTTGAAGTCTGTAAAATATGCCGTTCTGTAGCTCGTTCTCAGCGCTGTTCTCTAAAAGGAGTCTCTGTTTGTCGGTCGGACGAGATAGGAGAGCCCTGTTCTTTTTTCCATTGGATATTTATAGGTACGATACAATACCCGGACAAAGAGCTAAATGAGATATTGATACATGAACAGACACATGTTCGCGAGTTTCATTCATTGGATATTATACTGGCCCAACTGATTATCTTATTATGTTGGTTTAATCCGTTCTCTTGGCTGATACGCAGCGAGATACGTATGAACCATGAATATCTGGCGGACAAACAAGTGGTGATGTCCGGCTATGATAAGAAATCATATCAATATCATTTGTTGGGAATTAAACATACTTCATTGGCTGCAGCAAATTTCTATAACAACTTTAGTGTATTACCTTTAAAAAAACGAATAAAAATGTTAAACAGAAAAAGAACTCATAACATCATGGTAGGTAAGTATCTGATGTTTATACCAGTGGTTGCATTACTGTTATTATTCAGTAATTGTGCAAATAAGAAAACGGATAAGGCCCAGTCTGATACAGAAAAAGCAGATACGGTAGTGGCAGTGGAACCGGAAAAAAAGGCGGAACCTCAAGCGGAAGCTACATTACCTCAGGAGAAAACCGACTCTATTTATAGCGTAGTGGAAACAATGCCGGATTATCCCGGAGGGCAGAAAGAATTGTTAAGTTTCTTAAGTCGTAATATAAAGTATCCGACTAAGGCGGAAGAGAATAAAATTCAAGGTCGTGTTGTTATACAGTTTGTAGTCAACAAGGACGGTAGTGTTTCTGATGCGAAAGTTGTGCGCAGTGTTGATCCGGAGTTGGATAAAGAAGCTCTCCGTGTAGTTAATTCGATGCCTCAATGGAAACCGGGAATGCAGAAGGGTGAGGCTGTATCTGTCAAGTATACAATTCCTATAGCATTCAGACTTCCATAAAGACAAAGGTTCTGTTCACCACGATTTATAGAAGCAACTGCAAGGATTACGATTGAGAATGTAGGTATTAGTAAAACGGACCTTGCAAATTTCTGTAATTCGTGGTGAAAAGAACTTTTATCGCATTAATTATTGTTTTGATAATTTCCTCGAACGAGAAATATGCTCTATCTTTGTCCCTATATATTGCTTCCGCTTTTATAGAGATACCGTATGAGGAAAGGATTTCTTTATTTACTTACTTTTGTCATTACCCTTCTGTCGTTCGCTTCGTGCACTGCCACTAAGTATGTGCCGGATGGTTCTTATTTGTTGGATGAAGTCAAGATTCATACAGATCAGAAAAATGTCCGTCCCTCTTCCTTACGAATGTATGTGCGTCAAAATCCTAATGCGAAATGGTTCAGTCTGATCAAGACGCAGCTCTATGTTTACAACCTTTCGGGACGGGATTCTACCAAATGGGGAAATAAGTTTCTGAGAAGAATAGGGGATGCTCCTGTGATATACAGTGAGACTGAAGCGCAGCGTTCGCAGGATGAAATCACGAAGGCAATGCGCAATATGGGCTATATGGCTGCTACCGTGAAGCGTTCGACTAAGATAAAAAAGAAGAAGATCAAGTTATACTATGAGGTGACGGCAAGAGATCCTTATATTGTCAGTTCGTTGAAGTATGACATTCATGACCCTAAGATTGCAGAGTTTCTGAAACAGGATTCCGCCAAAAGTCTGCTGAAAGAAGGGATGATATTTGATGTGAATGTGCTGGATGCAGAGCGTCAGCGAATTACCGACAAGCTGCTCCGTAATGGTTATTATAAATTCAATAAGGATTATGTCGGTTATACGGCAGATACGGTTCGGGGTACTTATCAGGTAGACCTGACCTTGCATTTACATGCGTACAGAGCTCATGTGAACGATTCGGTGAAAGCACATCAGCAATATTGGATAGATAAGATTAACTTTATTACGGATTATGATGTACTGCAGTCTTCAGCGTTGAACAGCATGGACATCAATGACTCTCTTCATTTTAAAGGCTATCCTATCTACTATAAAGATAAACTCTACCTGCGTCCGAAGATGCTTACTGATAATCTGCGTTTTGCTTCTGGTGATTTATTCAATGAACAGGATGTACAGCAGACCTATTCCAATTTCGGGCGTCTGTCTGCCTTGAAGTATACCAATATTCGTTTTATAGAAAATCAGGTAGGAGATACGGCGAAGCTTGACTGCTATGTGATGCTGACTAAGAGTAAACACAAATCGGTAGCTTTCGAGTTGGAAGGTACCAACTCTGCCGGTGACCCGGGGGCAGCAGCTTCCGTTTCTTTTCAAAACAGGAACTTGTTTCGCGGTTCGGAGACTTTCATGATAAAGTTTCGTGGTGCTTACGAGGTAATCTCGGGACTTCAGGCAGGCTATTCCAATAATAATTATACAGAATACGGAGTGGAGACAAGTATCAATTTCCCTAATTTTCTGTTTCCTTTCCTCTCTTCGGACTATAAGCGGAAGATCAGAGCTACTACGGAGTTCGGATTGCAATATAATTATCAGATGCGTCCCGAATTCCTGCGTACGATGGCGTCGGCTTCATGGAGCTACAAATGGACTCAACGCCAGAAGATACAACATCGCATTGATCTGATTAATATTGGTTTCCTTTATTTGCCGAGAATATCGGAGAAGTTTAAGGAAGACTTTATCAATAAAGGTCAGAGCCATATTCTTCAGTATAATTATCAGGACCGGTTGATTATTAATATGGGATATAGCTACCATTATAATAGTATAGGTGGTGCTATCGTCAATAATACGATTGCTTCTAATTCATATTCTATCCGTTTTAATTTCGAATCGGCAGGAAATATTATGTATGCTTTGTCCAAGGCAACCAATATCCGTAAGAATAATGATGGGGAGTATGCTATTCTGGGAATTCCTTATGCGCAGTATGTGAAGGGAGAATTTGACTTCTCCAAAAATATACGAATCGATCATCGCAATTCATTTGCTTTTCATGTCGGTTTGGGAATCGCTGTTCCTTACGGGAATGCGAAGACTATTCCGTTTGAGAAACAATACTTTTCCGGTGGTGCTAACAGTGTTCGCGGATGGACGGTACGTGATTTGGGACCGGGCTCTTTTGTAAGAACTAAAAATACCAATTTGCTGGATCAGTCCGGTGATATCAAACTGGATGCCAGCATTGAATACCGAAGCAAATTATTCTGGAAGTTCCAGGGAGCTATCTTTGTGGACGCCGGTAATATATGGACGATCCGTGATTATGACAATCAGCCAGGGGGAGTCTTTAAGTTTGATAAATTCTATAAGCAAATAGCAGTGGCGTACGGATTAGGACTCCGTCTTGATCTGGACTTTTTCATTCTCCGCTTTGACGGAGGTATGAAAGCCCTTAATCCGGTGTATGAGAGTGGTAAAGACCGTTATCCGATTATTCATCCTAAGTTCAGCCGTGATTTTGCTTTCCATTTTGCAGTAGGATATCCTTTCTGATCTGGGAGGAGACAAACGAAAAAAGGAGATGAAACCTGTATGACCAGTTTCATCTCCTTTCGTTTTTATCTTGTTATGCTTTTAACGAGCTGCAAACATCAGGTTGCTCATAGTAGCCTGACGGGCAGCCATCATGCCCTGAGCGTCTAATGTAACGTTCATTTTTTCACCGTTCGGCAAGAACAGGTCAGCAGTACCGTCATTGTTCATCTTTATCAGTTCAGAACTTTCACCGTTTGCAACCACATTCCATGTGTTAGCTTCTTTGTTGTAAATCAAGTCCATAGAAGCTGTTTCGCCTTCTTTTGTGATTGAGTAACCATTTTCAAGCGTTTTAACCATGTAGTTACCGTTCTCTCCTTTTACCTTCTTTACGTCACCCACATTGGCCATCGGGTTGGAACCGCTCCAGAATTCAATAGAGTTGATTACTAAAGCATCAGCCAGATATGCTACGCCATAAACCGGAACGATGTTGAAAGCTAAAAATACGAGTTCATTTACAAATTTGGTTCCGACTCCCTGATTCCAGGAACTTAAGCGGTTGAATAAGCCGAATGATCCAACACAGGAACTGAATAATAAGCTACCACTAAGTATAGCTGCTACTAATGTCAGTTTGCCTTTTTTCATGTTTACTTTACTTTTTGATTAATAAAAATATTGATAAATTCTCTTTCTAATGAATGCAAATATAATATTTTTAAATTAATCAAGGTTATTATTTCTTGTTTTTATGTTATTTACGTTTGTTGTGTGCCAACTTGCTTCCGATGAAATAATCTATGGAAAATTTACCGGGCCCGGCAATGTACATTAATACAAATACTACTAAGTAAATGAAAGCCAATTCTTTCACTGCAAATACATCATTGGCATGAATGACAAAAAAGGCCACTACCATAGTAAAGATCATCGGGATCATTGCCAGCCGATATAGAAAACCAAAGATGAAGCCCATCGAACATACCAGTTCTCCAAAGATGGCTAATCCGAGAGATATGGAACTGCCCAGACCGATTGGGTCGGGAAAGGCCGTTGACAGCTCTTGAAAATTGCTCCATTTCTGTATACCGTGGTTCATTAATAATATTCCGAATATAATGCGGACTGCCAATAAAAACAAAGATACCTTGGTCGTATTCGGCTTTGTGGGGAATAAAAAATTATAAATCATAAGTCGTTCTTTTTATAAGTTTGTTTTTATTTATATAAACATAAAAAATATTGAAATTGTTCTCTGAAAACGATAAAACTTAGGAACAAAAAAAGATACCGGAAATAAAAAGGCAGATTTACCACTTTATTTCCGGTAGTCAGATTGGCTGTTGCAGGATTCTTGCTTATTCTTTGTTTAGTATGTAATGTTCGGCAAGTGCTCCTGTTATTTCTTGTTTGTCATCATTTAGTAGACGAACTTTGTTTTCTTCCACTTTATAATAAGATGTTTCTCCACCTTCTTCTTTTAAAGTCAAGATGTTGCCTTCCAGTGTATAAGTGCCTTTCTCGTCAAATGAGCTGTCCCGGTCGATGTATACGGAATGAAGGGCAAATGTCTTGTCGGCATTTAGTGTCAGAGTTGTTTCGATGCCCGGGCAGTCGGCGGCAGGGAAGACTCCTTTATACGTTCCTTCATAATCAAGAGATGTTTCGGCATTATGTATATCGACTGTTTGGGTTGCTGTACTGTCTGCACTTGTACTCTTGTTTGTTTTTGCACTGTTTCCGCACGCTGCCAGAAGAAAGCAGGAACATGCCAGAATGATAATTTTCTTCATGATTGTTACTTTTTATAGTTCATCTAATTGAATTTAGAGTCAACAAAGATATAAATAATAAGTAATAAAAAGAATTGGGCTGCTTAATTTTATGAGCGGAAAAACTATTTTTTCCCTGGTGAACTTGGATAAAACTTGCGATTGTTGGTTACCTTATATAAGGTGGAATTCTAAAAGTGCCTGCCCGACTCTGTATTTTCTCGGTTTTTATCTTTATCTTTGTGGGAAAATATAGAAATATGGCACAACATACTTATGATGAAGAATCGGTCCAGGAACTGTTGGGCTGGGCGAAAAAGATGCTTGAAACTAAAAGTTACCCGACAGAAAAGTATCAGTTGAACAGTTGTACTTCAATCATTGATGGCAAACTTTATTTGGAATCTTTGATTTCGATGATTTCCAGAAACTGGGAAAATCCGACCTTTTATCCCACCATTGAGCAACTGTGGGAATACAGAGAAAAGTGGGAAGGTAAAGAGGAATAATGAATGTGAATTCCGGGCTCCCTTTGATAAAAGAAATGCACTCCGATCGCGATTGTTCAGAGTGCATTATGAATATTATAAGTTAGAGGTAAGTCTGATGTCTGGTGCCAGAGCTTAAAACGGCAACCATTTCCTCTTTTTCTTCTGACTGCTATTTTCTTCTCTCTGCTGGCTGTATATATCGGCAAAAGTCTTTTTCTCCTTTATCATTTCATAGATAATTCCCCAGTCGGGAATGCCGCCGACATTCCGGTCGTCAATGAACAAGTCGGCTTTCAGTTTTCGGGAAAAACCCTGATGATCCCTTTCTTCTTCGGGATAGTCTTTATTGGCTGCATAAAATTCCAGTCCCCGTGCCCTGCACCATTCTACGGCTTCCTCCAGGAGTTCTCCTTCGCGTACACTCCACAAGATTAAACGGTGTTTTTCTTGTTGTAACAATTTCAGCGTTTCAACAGCAAATGGAATTTCTTCACCAATACGTGGATAACGATGCTCTACAATCGTTCCGTCAAAATCAACAGCTATAGTCATATGATATATTTAGAATACGTAATTTAGGACAAAGATACGGACTGTAAGCTAAAAAAACGTATCTTTGCGTCGAATTAACATTTTAATAAAAAAAACAGATTACATGAACAATTCCCCTCAGCGTGCTGCCAAAGGCTTTACAAGAGCATTTTGGGTAAGCAACACAGTCGAACTGTTTGAACGTATGGCATATTATGCTGTTTTTATCGTTCTCACTATTTATCTATCCAGTATTTTAGGTTTTAATGATTTCGAAGCAAGTATGATTTCCGGCCTTTTCTCCGGAGGATTGTATCTGCTTCCTATATTTTCGGGCGCTTATGCAGATAAGATCGGTTTTCGGAAATCGATGATTATTGCTTTTTCTCTGTTGTCTATTGGCTATTTGGGGCTGGGTGTATTCCCCACATTGCTGGAGGCGGCAGGATTGGTGAGCTATGGCGTCACGACTCAGTTCAACGGTTTGCCGGATAGCTCTTCCCGGTGGATCATTGTTCCTATCTTGTTTATTCTGATGATAGGAGGTTCTTTTATCAAGTCAATAATTTCTGCATCCGTAGCTAAGGAGACAACGGAAGCGACCCGTGCCCGCGGTTATTCTATTTTTTATATGATGGTCAATGTGGGAGCTTTTACGGGCAAGACAATTATCGATCCTTTGAGAAATGTGATCGGCGAACAAGCCTATATTTACATTAATTATTTCTCCGGAGCGATGACGGTGATTGCCCTGCTGGCAGTTATCCTGCTTTATAAATCGACCCATACGGCAGGTGAAGGAAAAAGTCTGCGTGAGATAGGACAGGGCTTCATGCGGATTGTGACCAACTGGCGTTTGTTAGTCCTTATTTTAATAGTGACAGGTTTCTGGATGGTGCAGCAGCAACTTTATGCTACTATGCCGAAGTACGTCATCCGTCTGGCTGGCGAGACTGCCAAACCGGGCTGGATTGCCAATGTGAACCCTTTTGTAGTGGTGTGCTGTGTCAGTTTTATCACCCGTTTGATGGCAAAGCGCAGCGCTATTACTTCGATGAATGTGGGTATGTTTCTGATTCCTGTTTCTGCCTTGTTGATGGCTTGCGGAAACATACTGGGAAATGATATAATCTCGGGAATGAGCAATATTACTTTGATGATGGTAGCCGGTATCGTTGTGCAGGCCCTTGCCGAGTGTTTTATTTCGCCGCGATACTTGGAATATTTTTCTTTGCAGGCTCCCAAAGGGGAGGAAGGAATGTATTTAGGGTTCAGTCATCTGCACTCGTTTCTTTCTTCCATATTCGGTTTCGGGCTGGCCGGTATTCTGCTGACCAAATATTGTCCGGACCCTGCCTTGTTTGAAACTCGTGCCGCATGGGAGGCAGCCAGTGCGAATGCGCATTATATCTGGTATTATTTTGCTGCTATCGGGTTGATTGCTGCTGTAGCTTTGCTATTATTCGCAAAAATCACCGAATCCATCGACAAAAAGACCAAATCTTCTCGCTAATTATCTTCTTTTTTATGTATATTTGCCGTCACTTTGCTGTAAAAGTTGACGGCATTTTGCATTTTAATAAAGAAAGATAAAACATGAAAGTAAGATTTATAAGCCTGGCGAGTGGCAGCAGTGGGAACTGCTATTATCTGGGTACTGATACCTATGGAATACTAATAGATGCCGGTATTGGCATCCGTACCATCAAGAAAACACTGAAAGATTTCAATATTCTGATGGAAAGTGTACGTGCTGTATTTGTAACACACGATCATGCAGACCATATCAAGGCAGTAGGGCATTTAGGGGAAAAGATGAATATACCTGTTTATACCACAGCCCGTATTCATGAGGGAATTAATCGTAGTTACTGTATGACGGAAAAGCTCAGCACATCGGTTCGTTATCTGGAGAAGCAAGTGCCTATGATGCTCGAGGACTTCCGCATCGAATCTTTTGAGGTTCCTCACGACGGGACGGACAACGTAGGGTATTGCATAGAAATAGACGGCAAAGTCTTTTCTTTTTTAACTGACCTTGGGGAGATCACTCCGACAGCGGCAAATTATATCAGTAAAGCGAATTATCTGATTCTGGAAGCGAATTATGATGAAGAGATGCTTAAAATGGGACCTTACCCTCAATATCTGAAAGAACGGATTATGAGTAGAACCGGGCATATGAGCAATTCTGCCACTGCTGAGTTTCTGGCAGAAAATATCACTGAACATTTACGTTATATCTGGTTGTGCCATCTAAGCAAAGACAATAATCATCCGGAGTTGGCCTATAAAACGGTAGAATGGAAATTAAAGAACAAAGGAGTAATTGTAGGTAAAGATGTGCAACTGCTTGCTTTAAAGCGAAATACGCCTTCAGAGCTTTATGTGTTCGAATAACCATGAAAAAAAGATAGTAAAAAAGCTGCATTATTGTTTGGACAAATGAAATAAAAGACCTACTTTTGCAACCGCAAACGAGGAAATAAGCACTCTTAGCTCAGTTGGTAGAGCAACTGACTCTTAATCAGTGGGTCCAGGGTTCGAATCCCTGAGGGTGTACAAAAGCATAGAAGGAGAATCTTAAAAAGGTTCTCCTTTTTTTATTATAATTCGACTTGTCACTTGTATGGGGGAGAGAATGGGTTAGTCCGAAAACCCTGTTTGAGCTCCATACTATACCGGAATGAATAAATCTCATAAATCGATAGTAACTCAAATTCCCCTCCTTCCCGAAGGAGGAGATTTAAGATACTAACGACTTTTTAGTCGGCCCCAATAAAGATACTGCCTACTTTTAATTTGGCTTATTTCCGTACAAAAAAATAATCTGAAAACAACCGGGGTTTCGAACTGACCCGGAATCACCAGCCGGCCTTATAAGAATCACCTGCTTGATTTAATAATCAATGTTCCGTTTATTAATCTCTTCTGTACGTTAGATTAATGCCTTTTAATAGTAATAAAGACAGGTTTCATGTACATGGTCCCATCGGCTTACATACGTGAACCGACGGGATCATGTACGTAGTCCGAATGCTTCACGTACGTGAGACGAAAGCATATATCTGACAGAATTGATTAATCGGGCTTTGTCAGTGCATTAAATATACTGGCTTTAGCTGTAATACCTGCTATCTTAATATGTTTCGACGGGCGTCGGAGGATTACTTTAAAGGGCTCATGGGAAAAATCTCTTGCTAATCGCAAAAGAAGAGGGTGATTAGTGGGGATTATGGAGAATAAAACGATGCAAAAAGCAATTATTAAGTCGGGAATGGTGTTTTTTGTGTTGGGGAAACAAATGAGTCTGTTCTCTGCTTATGTGCTGATAATCAATATGGTAAAAGATTAATGGCCATAATGCAGCGTGATAAATGAATTTGTATAAATCCTATTATCACCTTATTATCACCACTTATTGTCACTTCAATCTTATTGATTTATAGTTGATTGACCGTAGAAAGTGATAAGTGACAATAGAATAGTGTGTTTGAAACGATAAGAGAGAAAAATGGAGATCAAACAAAAATACCGCTGTCCGGAGTATTAAACTTGGGCAGCGGTATTTGTTATAAAGTGATTCTTATGTTAGAACTTGAAGAAGTTCTTAGCATTGTTATAACTGATATCTTCAATCATCTGATTTACGCGGTCCATCTCAGATACCGGAATTTCTCCGTTCTCTACATCACGTCCTACCAAATTACACAAGGTACGGCGGAAGTATTCGTGACGTGGGTAAGAAAGGAATGAGCGGGAATCGGTTAGCATACCTACGAAACGGCTCAAAAGCCCTAGTACGGATAAAGCGTTCATTTGTTTTTCCATACCGTCCTTTTGATCGAGGAACCACCATCCGGAACCGAACTGAATCTTGCCGGCTATCGAACCATCCTGGAAGTTGCCCAGCATAGTGGCAATCACTTCGTTGGCGCAAGGATTCAGGTTGTAGAGGATTGTCTTAGTCAACTTACCGTTAACGTTCAGACGGTCGAGGAATTTAGACATCGCTTTGGCTGTTGTAAATTCGCCGATAGAGTCGAAGCCTGTATCAGGGCCCAGCAATTTGAACATCTTCGTATTGTTATTGCGGATAGCACCGTAGTGGAATTGCTGAGTCCAGCCTTTTTCCCAGTCCATTTCTCCGAAGATCACCAGCATCGCAGACTTGAATTTCAGAATTTCTTCTTTGGTCAATTCAGTTCCGCCATATACCTTATTAAATATGGCTTTGATTTCTGCATCGGTATAATCTTCTGCATAGAACTCTTCAATACCGTGGTCGGACAAACGGCAACCTTGTTCGGCAAAGAAGTCGTGACGCTTGCGAAGGGCGGCAATCATATCATCAAAATTGGAGATTGTCACACCACTCACTGCTGATAGCTTTTCTACATAAGCACGGAAGTCGGCAGGAACTTCTACCGCCATTGCCTTGTCAGGACGCCAGGTTGGCAACATCTTGATTTCAAAACCGCTTTCGCGTGTCTGTATATGATATTCCAGAGAATCAATCGGGTCGTCAGTAGTACATACTACCTCTACGTGATAGCGACGCATCATTCCGCGGGCCGAATATTCCGGTTGGGCCAGCTTCTCGTTGCATTCGTCATAAATCTCGCGTGCAGTTTTCGGGCTTAAAATCTTGTCGATGCCGAAAGCTGTCTTCAATTCCAGATGTGTCCAATGATACAATGGGTTGCGGAAAGTATAAGGAACTGTTTCAGCCCATTTTTCGAACTTTTCCCAGTCTGTGGTATCTTTTCCTGTACAGTAGCGTTCGTCTACGCCATTGGTACGCATCGCACGCCATTTGTAATGGTCGCCGCCCAGCCAGATTTCAGTCAGTGACTTAAACTTGTAGTCGTCAGCTACCATTTGAGGAATTAAATGACAGTGGTAGTCAATAATCGGCATTTTAGCCGCATGCTCGTGATACAACTTCTGCGCAGTTTCTGTCTGCAGCAAGAAGTTTTCATCCATGAAGTTCTTCATTGTTACTGTGTTTTTAGTATATAAAATTATTACTTTCTGCATTTATACCTATATAGTATTGATTTTAAAGCTAATAGGTGTAAATCTTCGTTTTAGTTTTATTAACCGTTATCGAACACAAAAGTAGAAAATTTACTTGGAGTAACAAAATAATTCGTATATTTGCAGCGATTATTTATAATATTTAAGTTTTAGCACTATGGAGGACCAGAACTATACCATCAAAGACATTGCCCGTATGGCGGGTGTTTCCGCTGGCACGGTTGACAGAGTGCTGCACAATCGCGGCGACGTATCTCCCCAAAGCAAAGCTAAAGTACAAAAGGTATTGGACGAAATCCATTACCAGCCTAATGTATTTGCTATCGGACTGGCTGCCAAGAAGAAATATTCCTTTATCTGCCTGATACCTTATTATATAGAACATGACTACTGGCATTCGGTAGTGAGTGGCATCGAGCGGGCACGTCAGGAGTTGCGTCCTTTTAATGTGAGCGTGGATTATCTTTGTTACCGTCAAGGTGATAAGGAGAGTTATCAGGAAGTGTGCCGCAGGGTTGAAGAAAGCAATGTCGATGCCGTACTGATCGCTCCCAATTTCAGAACTGAAACACTGGCTTTGACGGACTATCTGCAAACTAAGAAAATAGCTTATGCCTTTGTTGACTTTAATATGGAGGAAGCGAATGCGCTGACTTATATCGGGCAAGATTCCTACAAAAGCGGATACATTGCCGCGAAGATATTGATGCGCAACTACCAGGCCGGAGAAGGACAGGAGCTGGTTTTGTTCTTGAGTAATAATAAGAATAGTCCGGCAGAAATACAGATGCAACGGCGTTTGGCAGGATTTATGAGCTATATCACCGAAGAGTATGAAAAGCTGGTGATCCATGAAGTTGTGCTGAACAAGTCCAATCAGGAAAACAACCGGAAGACATTGGATGAATTTTTCCGGCTGCATCCGAAAGCTACGCTTGGGGTGGTATTCAATTCCAGAGTGTACCAGTTAGGCGAATATCTCCGCACTTCGGGACGAAGCATGAAGGGGCTGATAGGGTATGACCTTTTGAAAGCGAATGTGGAACTGCTGAAATCCGGTGATGTGCATTATCTGATCGGGCAACGTCCGGGACTGCAAGGATATTGTGGAGTGAAAGCTCTGTGCGATCACGTCGTTTTTAAGAAGTCTGTCGATCCGGTGAAATACATGCCTATCGACATTATGATCAAAGAAAATATTGATTTTTATTTCGAATTTGTATAATATCAACTTTATAAATTACAACTAACATGAAAGCATTAAACAAAGAAACAGCTCCTAAAGTACAGCGTCCGGAGCGTATTATCCAATTTGGTGAAGGTAACTTTTTACGCGCATTCGTAGATTGGATTATTTATAACATGAACGAGAAGACTGACTTCAACAGCAGTGTGGTAGTGGTTCAACCCATTGATAAAGGAATGGTCGATATGCTGAACGCACAGGATGATCTGTATCATGTCAACCTTCAAGGACTGGATAAAGGAGAAGTGGTTAACAGCCTGACAATGATTGATGTAATCAGTCGTGCATTGAACCCTTATACGCAGAATGACGAATTCATGAAGCTGGCTGAGCAACCGGAAATGCGCTTTGTTATTTCGAATACTACAGAAGCCGGAATTGCTTTTGATCCGTCTTGTAAACTTGATGATGCTCCTGCTTCATCTTATCCCGGCAAACTGACTCAGCTGTTGTATCACCGTTTCAAAACGTTTAATGGCGACAAGACCAAGGGATTGATAATCTTCCCTTGCGAACTTATTTTCCTGAATGGTCACAAGCTGAAGGAAACGATCTATCAGTATATCGACCTGTGGAATCTTGGCAATGAATTCAAAACTTGGTTTGAAGAAGCTTGCGGAGTATATGCAACGCTGGTAGACCGTATCGTTCCGGGATTCCCCCGCAAGGATATCGATGCTATCAAAGAAAAGATACAGTATGACGATAACCTTGTTGTACAGGCTGAAATCTTCCATTTGTGGGTAATTGAAGCTCCGCAGGAAGTGGCTAAAGAATTCCCGGCTGATAAGGCAGGACTGAATGTATTGTTCGTACCGTCGGAAGCTCCTTATCACGAACGCAAAGTAACATTGCTCAATGGCCCTCATACTGTTCTTTCTCCGGTAGCGTACTTGTCGGGTGTGAATATTGTACGTGATGCTTGTCAGCATGAAGTAATCGGCAAGTACATCCACAAAGTGATGTTTGATGAACTGATGGAAACATTGAATCTTCCGAAAGATGAAGTGAAGAAGTTTGCAGAGGATGTATTGGAACGTTTCAACAATCCATTCGTCGATCATGCGGTAACAAGCATTATGCTGAACTCATTCCCGAAATATGAGACTCGTGATCTTCCGGGATTGAAGACTTATCTGGAACGCAAAGGCGAACTTCCGAAAGGATTGGTACTTGGATTGGCTGCTATTATCACTTATTATAAAGGTGGTGTGCGTGCGGATGGTGCTGAAATTGTGCCAAATGATGCTCCTGAAATCATGAACCTGTTGAAGGAACTCTGGGCTACCGCTTGCACGAAGAAGGTTGCGGAAGGTGTGCTGGCTGCAGAGTTTATCTGGGGTGAAGATCTGAATCAGGTTCCGGGACTGACAGAAGCTGTGAAGGCTGATCTGGACTCTATTCAGGAAAAAGGTATGCTTGAAACAGTAAAGGGGATTCTTTAATTAGTCATATCATATAATAATAGCGTCACTGTTGCTTGAACGGTGACGCTATTTTATTTTATCGGGGTGAGATAGCTTAATTATTCGGCTTCAGCAGTGTGAAGAATAAATGTAGTGGCTCCGATGGTTACGATTGCTCCGTCTTCCATACGGACACGGTCTTTATCTCCCAGAATTTCGTTCATAAGAAAGGTACCTGTAAGGCTGGGGGCATCCCGTAAGGTGTAGACAAGCTTTCCTTGCTTGTTGCGCTTTACATTGATGATGCAGTGTCTTCTGTCCATACTCATATCGCCGCTTTCAATCGGTGTATTGATAACGGTGCCTACGCAACGGCGGCCTATTACATTGTCGCCTTCTTGCAGCGGAAGCACTTGCTTGAAACCAAACACGTTTTCAATCACCGTAATATATCCGAATTCTTCTTTATGAGCTTCAGCTTCTTCTTCCAGATTCTCTTCCTTTCTCAGGGCTTTTACTTTACTCTTTCCCAGGCGGATGCTGAATTGTTTGCCGCAATGTTCGCATTCGAATACAAGCGATTGGCCTTCGCTGTATTTAGTTTCATCAAAAAAAAGGTAATTCTCACATTTAGGACAAAGAACTCGTTTCATGCTTTAAAAGGGGATTTATTTTGCCAGTAACCAGGCATTCTTATAAGTTTCGTTTTTTCTAAGTTCCAGCAATTGTCTGGTAGCTTCTTCGCGATTTTCAAAGGAACGGATGCTGACACGTATCTTGCCGTCACTGTTTAAGGCTTTCGCTTCGGCAAATCCTTTTGCCTTTAATTGTTCTGCCATTGCTTCAGCATCTTTCAAACCAATTCCCCCTGCTACAATAATATGGAAGGGATGGCTGGCTTGCGGTTGAACCGAAGGTGTTGCCGGAGTTGCCACTGCCGGTGTAGCCGGTGCTGTTTCCTGTTTAGCAACCTTGATTTCTTTTACGGCGATAGGTTTTGAAGTTCTAGGTTTATCTACGCTAACTTTCTTCGTCTGAGAAGTTGCTGCATTTTGGGGATTATGCTTGGCCACTACGGAGACAGGGGTTACTGCGACCGATTGTTTTTCGATTTGCTCAAAAAGCTCACCGGGTAACAGTTGGGCATAATTGTTTTTTTCTACATACGTGTTCTCTACAGGAGTCGAGAAAGCAAAGAACATAACGATAACGGCAATCATTGCCGCAGCATTACGAAGAAGGGTACGGCTGATGCTGATCTCGTATGTTTTCTTTTCTTTCGTCAGATTGGCTGGTACTAATACTCTTTCTTTCCGTTGTAGTGTAGAGAGCTCCCGCATTTCAAAAGAATCCAGTCCATATAAAGAAGGAGTGGTTATCTTATGGTCATAAGGAGTGAATTCGTAATTCCCGTAAATGTTATAGTGAATTTCACCCACATTTTCCAGATGGGCTTTTCCTTCTTCGTGAAGAAGCCCGATCAATGCGTCCACTTCTTTTTCTACCATGCGGGTGGCATCGGCAAAGCTGGTATCATGCGCAGACATATAGGACTGTACCAACACACCGTCGTTCAGTTTTAATTGAGAATTGAAACCGATGATACGTGTGGGAGGTAAAAAAAGATTTTCTTCTTTTACATAGGTTGCAGGAGCGTAGTGAGCTACGAATCCGCCAAAATTAGGAACGATTACGCAATCGTTCTCTAACAACAGAGCCTCTATGTGTTGTGCTAATTCAATCATAGTGCAAAATTAAGAGATTAATTGAATATATCCCAGAAAACTTCGAAAAAATCACTACTTTTGCACTGTTTTACTTATTACTACTAGCGATGAACTATATACAGACAGAAATAGATGGGGTGTGGCTGATAGAACCCAACGTTTATTCTGATGAGCGGGGCTACTTTATGGAAGCCTTTAAGAAAGATGAGTTTGAGGCGGAAATCGGTCCGGTAAACTTTGTGCAGGATAATGAATCAAAATCGTCTTTTGGTGTGTTGAGAGGACTGCACTATCAGAAAGGAGAATACAGTCAGGCTAAGCTGGTCCGTGTTCTGAAAGGAGAGGTGCTGGATGTGGCAGTCGATTTGCGCCGGTCGTCACCGACTTTTGGAAAACATGTCAGCGCGTTGCTCAGTGAAGAAAATAAAAGGCAGTTTTTTATTCCCCGTGGTTTTGCTCATGGCTTTGTGGTGTTGAGCGAAGAAGCTGTGTTTATGTATAAGGTAGACAATAAATATGCTCCGCAAGCGGAAGCGTCTATATTATATAATGATGAAACGTTGGCTATCGACTGGATGCTTGGGGAATCGCAACTGCTTTTGTCGCCCAAGGATAAAGAGGGGATGGCTTTCAGAGATGCTGTATATTTTGAATAAACTCTAACAAACGATAGATATGAAAATAGCGATTGTCGGAACCGGTTATGTTGGTTTGGTTACCGGAACATGTTTTGCTGAAATTGGTGTAAACGTAACTTGTGTAGATACGAATAGCGAAAAAATAGAATCTTTGCAGAAGGGAGTGATTCCAATCTATGAGAATGGACTGGAAGAAATGGTGCTTCGCAATGTAAAGGCAAAAAGACTGAAATTTACGACTTCACTGGAGAGTTGTCTCAATGATGTGGAAGTCATATTCAGTGCTGTCGGTACACCTCCGGACGAAGATGGTAGTGCTGATTTGAGCTATGTACTGGAAGTTGCCCGTACAATCGGTCGTCATATGAATCAGTATAAGTTGGTGGTGACGAAAAGCACGGTTCCTGTGGGTACTGCGCGCAGAGTTCGTGCTGCCATCCAGGAAGAACTGGATAAAAGAGGGGTTACCATTGAATTTGATGTGGCTTCCAATCCTGAATTTCTGAAAGAAGGAAATGCCATCAGTGACTTTATGAGTCCGGACCGTGTGGTAGTGGGAGTAGAGTCTGCCCGTGCGGAGAAGTTGATGTCGAAACTGTATAAGCCGTTTTTATTGAACAACTTCCGTGTTATTTTCATGGATATTCCATCAGCTGAGATGACGAAATATGCAGCTAACTCAATGTTGGCTACCCGTATCAGTTTTATGAATGACATCGCAAACTTGTGCGAATTGGTAGGTGCCGATGTGAATATGGTGCGTAGCGGTATTGGTTCTGATACCCGTATCGGACGTAAGTTTTTGTATCCGGGTATCGGATATGGCGGTTCCTGCTTCCCTAAAGACGTGAAGGCGCTGATAAAGACTGCCGAGCAAAATGGATATACGATGCGTGTACTTCGTGCAGTGGAAGAAGTAAATGAGGCGCAGAAAAGCGTGTTGTTTGATAAGTTGATGAAGCAGTTTAATGGTGAACTGAAAGGTAAGACCATTGCTTTGTGGGGATTGGCATTTAAGCCGGAAACGGATGATATGCGTGAGGCCCCGGGATTGGTCTTAATTGATAAACTTCTGAAGGCAGGCTGTCAGGTACGTGCATACGATCCTGCTGCAATGGATGAATGTAAACGCCGTATCGGTGATGTTATATATTACGCCCGTGATATGTATGATGCAGTGCTTGATGCCGATGTTTTGATGCTAATCACCGAATGGAAGGAATTTCGTCTGCCTTCTTGGGCTGTGGTCAAAAAGACTATGAATCAGCAGATTGTGTTGGACGGACGCAATATCTATGATAAAAAAGAAATGGAAGAGCTCGGATTTATTTATTCATGTATTGGTAAATAAGATAATTAGAGTATCTTTATACACAAAATTTAGACGAATGACAAAATTTGTAGCGATATCGTTAGTAGCGATCTTGCTCGCAGCATGCAATAGTAGTAAGAACCCGCACTCTTCCTCCAGGCAAGAGGAGGATTTGAGTGCGAAAGAACTGCTGCAAGGAATCTGGCTGGATGATGAGACTGAGAGCCCGTTGATGCGTATAGAAGGGGACACTATCTATTATGCAGATGCACAGAGCGCTCCTATTACATTTAAAATCATACGGGATACTCTTTATACTTATGGCAATGATACTACTTATTATAAGATTGATAAGCAGGGGGAACATATTTTCTGGTTTCACTCGATTACAGATAATATGATCAGATTGCATAAGTCGGAAGATCCTAATGATTCGCTGGCATTTGTCGGTCAGGAAATGATTATCCCTACATATACGGAGGTGACGAAACGTGATAGTGTTGTAAACTATAATGGCAACCGTTATCGTGCTTATGTGTATATCAATCCTTCTAAAATGAGGGTTGTCAAAACTATATATACCGAAGATGGCATTAGCATGGATAATGTGTACTACGATAATGTGATGCACATTTGCGTATATGAAGGTAAGAAAAGCTTGTTTGCCAGTGATATAACCAAACAGATGTTTGAAAGTGTAGTTCCTGCGGATTTTCTGATGCAGGCAATTTTGTCAGATACTAAGTTTGTAAAGGTAGACCGGAATGGTTTCCTTTATCAGGCTGTTTTATCCATTCCGGAAAGTTCTATTTACAGTATAGCAAATTTAACCGTCAGTTTTAGTGGTGAACTGGCTATTACACCGACTAAATAAAACGAGTGTTTTTTAGCTTCTTACGGGAGAAGAGGGACGGTTATTGTTTTTTCTTCCATTGTTGTTATTCCTTTTTCCTCCGAAGTTTCTTCTTTTAGAGTTATCACCTCTCTTATTATTGTAGGAACGGGGTTTATATTCCGGAGCTTCTCCTAATTCGGCAGGAACGGGAATTTTATATATTTCTTTTTCAAGGAAGTTCTCGATGGATTTGAAGTTACTTTGTTCTTTCTCACTGACAAAAGTAAGGGCTACTCCGTCATTATTGGCACGTGCCGTACGTCCGATGCGGTGTACATAGTCTTCGCTGTCATGCGGTACATCAAAATTGATAACCAGACGGATGTCGTCGATGTCGATACCACGGGCAACAATATCCGTAGCTACCAGAATATTGATTCTTCCTGCCTTGAATTCGTGCATGACAACCTCGCGTTGCGCTTGTTCAAGATCGGAATGCATTTCTCCTACATTCAGCTTCATCATTTTCAAGGCCTTTGTTACTTCTTTGACTTTGATTTTGGAGGAAGCGAAGATAATAACACGTTCGGGCACTTCGTCAGTGAAGAGACTGCGTATGATACCCAATTTCTGGTTCTCGTAACATACGTAGGCTGCCTGAATGATTTTGTCTGCCGGCCTTGAAACGGCAAGTTTGATTTCTGCCGGATTGTTCAGGATGGTTTTTGCCAGTTGCTGTATTTTGGCAGGCATAGTTGCCGAGAACATGATTGTCTGTCGTTCTTTCGGCAAGTATTTTACGATTTGCATGATATCTTCATAAAATCCCATATCAAGCATACGGTCTGCTTCGTCCAATATAAAATAAGAAACCTTGGAGAGGTCTACATATCCAAGGCTTAAATGGGCTATCAGTCGTCCGGGAGTAGCAATTACTACATCTGCGCCAAGTGTAAGTCCTTTTTTCTGTTGTTCGAAAAGAATGCCGTCATTTCCGCCGTATACGGCAACGCTCGATGCGGGCATAAAGTAGGAGAAGCCTTCCATCTGCTGGTCAATTTGCTGCGCCAATTCACGGGTAGGAGACATGATGACACAGTTGATAGCATCTTCAGGATGTCCTCCTTCAGATAATTTATTCAATATAGGCAGCAGGAATGCCGCTGTTTTACCAGTGCCTGTCTGTGCAACTGCTATCAAATCTTTACCCTCTAGTATGATTGGAATTGCTTGCTCCTGTATAGGCGTGCACTCGTCAAATCGCATGGCGTCAAGTGCATCAAGCACATTTGCATTTAGTTCTAGTTCGGAAAACTTCATCACTTCTTTTTATTTGTCGACAAAGATAAAATAATTTTTGGTCTCAATTACATATTCAAATAAGAATCTTTGAATCCCAGGAAATAGAGCACTCCGTCAAGGCCGATCGTATTGATGGATTGTTTGGCATTTGCCACTACTTTGGGCTTGGCATGGAATGCAATTCCCAGTCCGGCGATTCCCAGCATAGGGAGGTCATTGGCACCATCTCCAACGGCTATCGTCTGGGCTATATCTACTTTTTCTACCTGAGCAATCAGACGGAGGAGTTCGGCTTTCCGTTTGCCATCCACTACATCTCCCAAATAACGTCCGGTTAATTTGCCGTCTATTATTTCCAGTTCGTTTGCATATACGTAGTCTATGCCGTATTTCTTTTGCAGGTACTGACCGAAATAAGTAAAACCTCCGGAGAGGATAGCAATTTTGTATCCATACTTTTTCAGTACATACATCAGGCGGTCTACGCCTTCCGTAATAGGAAGGCTTTCAGCTATTTCCTGCATGACAGATTCGTCCAGTCCCTTTAATAGGGCGACACGACGGGTGAAACTTTCGGTAAAATCTATTTCTCCACGCATAGCGCTTTCTGTGATTGCTTTTACTTCATCACCTACGCCTGCCCGGATAGCCAGCTCGTCAATTACTTCTGTTTCAATCAGAGTGGAGTCCATATCGAAGCAGATCAGACGGCGCATACGCCGGTACATATTATCCTGTTGGAAAGAAAAGTCCATTTCCTGTTCGCTTGCCAGTTGCATGAGCCGTTCCTGCATAGCGATACGGTCTTTGGGAGTACCGCGTACGGAGAACTCGATGCAAGCACGGGTCCGGGTATCTGTTTTATCTTCATCCAAAGGGATACGGCCCGTCAGACGCTTGATAGCATCAATGTTCAAGCCTTGTTCTGCTAATACGCGGGTGGCAGCAGAAATCTGGCGGGCAGAAAGTTTACGGCCCAATACCGTCAGGATATAGCGGTTTTTCCCCTGCATTCCTACCCAGTTCTCATACTGATCGGTACCTATTGGTTCGAAACGAATGGTAACTCCCAATGAAGATGCTTTAAACAGCAACTCTTTCATAATGAACCCGGAATGTCTTTCTTCGCTTCTGAAGAGAATACCTAATGATAATGTATTATGAATGTCTGCCTGCCCGATATCGAGGATAGTAGCGTCGTACTTGGCAAGTATTTCAGTCACGGAAGCGGTAAGTCCCGGACGATCTTCGCCGGTGACTCGAATCAGAATCAATTCAGTATTTGATGGTTGCATAAGAAAATAGACTTTAACGCTGCAAAAGTAGGGAAAAAAGTTCGTTTTTATGCTAAATAACATAAAAAGTTACACCCAAAAAGTAAGAAAATTGCTTGTTTTTTTGGAAGTTAGTTTAATAATTACTTACCTTTGCACCCGGTTTCAAAATTAAAGGCACTGATAATCAGCGGATTCCTCTTCGCCTGATGCCTGAAAAGACAACGTTTCGGGAAGAAACCACTGTTTAAAGGACAGTCCCGGATAGTATTAACTAAAACCGAATTACATGAATTCTTATGTAAAATGGATTTTTGTTGTATTACTGATTTGTTCCTTGACCGCTTTCGTTGAGAAAGACAAACCTACCGGAGGTTTGAGTGAGGGTGACGTAGCCCCTGATTTTAAAATCGAATCTGCGTCGAATGAGCAACCGGCTTTTAAGTTGGGTGATTTGAAAGGTAAATATGTGTTGCTTAGTTTTTGGGCAAGTTATGACGCGCAATCCCGGATGCAAAACGTAAGTTTGAGCAATGTGCTTCGTTCTTCCCGTAATGTGGAAATGGTTTCAGTTTCGTTTGACGAATACCAGTCAATCTTTAAAGAAACCATTCGTAAGGACCAAATAGTTACGCCCACTTGTTTCGTGGAAACAGAAGGCGAGGACTCCGGATTATTTAAAAAGTACCGTTTGAATCGGGGGTTCACAAACTATTTATTGGATGGAAATGGTGTGATTATAGCCAAAAACATCTCTGCTGCAGATCTTTCTGCTTATGTAAGTGAGATTGGTTGACAGTCTCGAAAAAAGTAAGGAGAAAGAGGGATTTTCCGGATCACCGTTTGGTGACTAAAATGGAGAATAGACAAAAGAGGAAATGGATACAACAAAAAAGTTCCGCTTGCACTTGCCTTTGGCAAGGATAGGCGGAACTTCTATTTTATATCTATTGTGTAATCTCTGAATGCTATTTCTTTATTTAGGTGCTTTCTGGTACAGATAGAATGCGATGCCCGCATAGAGAATATTCGGAATCCAGACTGCGATTGCAGGAGGTACATTACCGTTGATGGCAAAGGTTGAAGTGATCGTCTGGAAAAGGATATAGGAGAAACTTAGTCCTAAACCGATGCCCAGATGAAGCCCCATGCCGCCCTTGGTTTTTCGCGACGAAAGGGAAACACCGATGATTGTCAGAATGAACGATGCGAATGACATTGCAATTCGTTTGTGATATTCTATCTCAAACTCTTTGATATTGGCAAATCCCCGCCGTTTCTGTTTTTCAATGTATTCGCTCAATTCCGGACTGGTCAGCATTTCCTGCTGGTTCTTCATAATCAGGAAGTCTGACGGGTCCATATTTATAATAGAATCAATTCGGTCTCCTTTAGTGATTTTCTCTTTTAGTCCGTCCAGTTCGCGTACCATATAGTCATGAATAGTCCATTTATTGACCGTTGTTGTATCGTAAGTGATTCGACGCGCCGTTAAATGGGAAACAAGTTTTTTGTCAACAAACTTATCCAATGAAAAACGATTGCCGGTTTTCATCCCGTCATTGTAATTATCTATATAGGCTATGACGCCACTGTCCACTTCCAGCTGTACATTTCGGACTGAGTTTACTTTCTTCGGCTTGATGTATTTATCCTCAAAATTCAGGCGGGTAACACTGCCTTTGGGAATGACGAATGAGCTCATCATGAACGTCGCTACAGCAATGATGGCGGCAGAGATCATATAAGGGCGCATCATTCTTTTAAAACTCATACCGGTGGAGAACATGGCTATAATTTCAGAGTTCTCTGCCAGCTTGGAGGTGAAAAAGATTACGGCGATGAATACGAACAGCGGACTGAACAGATTGGAGAAGTAGGGGATGAAGTTCATGTAGTATTCAAAGATGATCTTGTCCCAAGGAGCTTCATGCTCCATTAGCTTGTCCATCTTCTCGTTGAAGTCGAATACCACCGCAATTGAAATAATCAATGCGATGGCAAATACGTATGTCCCCAAGAACTTCTTGATGATATACCAATCCAGCCGTTTTATAAATCGATTGCTTTTCATTCTTTATAATCTTGTTGACACTCTTTTCACCATCATCGGCTTCCAGGTAGAGAAATCTCCGGCAATGATATGCTTCCGGGCTTCTCCTGCCAGCCACAGGTAAAATGCCAGATTGTGTATGGAAGCAATTTGCATTGCCAGCAGCTCTTGTGCATGGAAAAGGTGACGTAAATATGCTTTGCTATATAGTGTGTCTACAGCGGAAGCTCCGTCTGCTTCGATAGGAGAGAAGTCTGTTTCCCATTTTTTGTTTCGCATGTTAATAATGCCGTCTTTGGTAAACAACATGCCATTTCGTCCGTTTCGGGTAGGCATCACACAATCGAACATATCCACTCCGCGCTCAATACCTTCAAGGATATTGACAGGAGTACCGACTCCCATCAGATACCGGGGCTTGTCTTTAGGAAGAATTTCGTTGACAACCTCTATCATTTCGTACATTTTATCTACCGGTTCGCCTACGGCTAAGCCACCGATTGCATTTCCATCCGCTCCTTTGGAGGCGACAAACTCTGCGGATTGTTTGCGCAGATCTTGATAAACACATCCTTGCACGATAGGGAAGAGAGACTGGTGATAGCCATATTTCGGTTCGGTTTCGTTGAAACGCTGTATACAACGATCGAGCCATCTGTGTGTCAGTCCTAATGACTTTTTGGCATAGGCATAGTCCGAATCTCCCGGAGGACATTCGTCAAAAGCCATCATGATATCAGCACCAATCGTACGTTCTATATCCATCACCTTTTCCGGAGTAAAGATGTGCTTGCTTCCGTCAATGTGTGAACGAAATTCAGCTCCTTCTTCCCGAAGTTTTCGTATTCCTGCCAATGAGAATACCTGAAATCCTCCACTGTCGGTCAACATCGGACGATCGAAGCCATTGAAGCGATGCAGGCCACCTGCTTTTTCAATTACGTCCAATCCCGGACGCAAGTATAAATGATAGGTGTTGCCCAGAATGATCTGTGCCTGAATATCTTCTTTCAGTTCTGTGAGATGAACTCCTTTCACAGTGCCCAATGTTCCCACAGGCATGAAAATAGGTGTTTGTATCTGCCCGTGGTCCGTTGTTATCAGACCGGCACGGGCATTACTTTTAGTGTCTGTATATTGTAACTCAAATGTCATTCCTGGCTGGGTTTCTTTACAGATAAATCAATGGCATCCGCAACTTTTTCGTCTGTCAGCGCGATTGCGAATACTTCTTTTATGTCATTAACATAGTGGAATTGCAATCCTTTTAAATAAATGTCTTGAATTTCATCTATGTTCTTTTTATTTTCGGCACTCATGATGATTTCCTTGATTCCGGCACGTTTAGCGGCAAGAATCTTCTCTTTAATACCACCAACAGGGAGTACTTTGCCACGGAGAGTAATTTCTCCAGTCATAGCGAGATTAGCTTTCACTTTTCGCTGGGTCAAGGCAGAAGCTAAAGAAGTAGCCATCGTAATACCTGCTGACGGTCCGTCTTTGGGGATAGCACCTTCGGGCACATGGATATGTATATTCCAGTTATCGAAGATATCTTCGTTCAAATTGAGGATAGAAGCATGTGCCTTAATGTATTCAAGTGCCAGCATGGCTGATTCCTTCATCACATCTCCCAAATTACCTGTTAATGTAAGTCGGGCACCTTTACCCCGGCTCAGACTCGTTTCTACAAAGAGTATTTCACCGCCAACAGCAGTCCATGCCAATCCGGTTACTACACCTGCGTACTCATTCCCCTGATATTTGTCGCGGGTATATTCCGGTGCTCCCAGGAATTCATACAAATCAGCCGGTTTAATTTCTGTTTTTGCAAAATAACCATCTGTTGCATATTGGCGGGCTGATTTACGAAGGATCTTGCCGATTTTCTTTTCCAGTTCACGAACACCGCTTTCACGGGTATATGATTCAATAATTGCTTCCAAGGTATCTTTCGGAATCTTGATATCGGTCTTTTTAAGGCCGTTTGCTTCCAGCTCTTTTGGTAACAGGTGCTTACGGGCAATTTCTACTTTTTCTTCCGTGATATATCCGCTGACTTCAATCAACTCCATACGGTCGAGCAATGGTCCGGGAATTGTATTCAGATTGTTGGCCGTTGCAATAAACAGTACTTTGGAAAGATCATAATCTACATCCAGAAAGTTATCGTGGAATGAAGTATTCTGTTCCGGGTCAAGCACTTCCAATAAAGCTGATGACGGATCGCCTTGACGGTCAGCACTGACCTTGTCAATCTCGTCTAATATGAACACAGGATTAGAGGCTCCTGCTTTAATCAGACTCTTGATGATTCGTCCGGGCATAGCACCGATATAAGTTTTGCGGTGACCGCGAATTTCTGCTTCATCGTGTACGCCACCCAAAGACATACGAACATATTTCCGTTTCAGTGCCGATGCGATAGATTTTCCGAGGGATGTTTTACCGACTCCCGGAGGGCCATACAAACAGATGATTGGTGACTTCATATCACCTTTCAGTTTTAAGACAGCAAGGTGTTCCAAAATGCGTTCTTTTACTTTTTCCAGTCCATAGTGGTCTTTGTTCAACGTCTTTTCTGCATTCTTCAAATTCAGATTGTCTGTTGTATAAACTCCCCATGGCAGATTAAGCATGGTTTGCAGATAGTTAAGCTGTACGCTGAAGTCCGGTGATTGCGGATGTGTACGTTCCAGTTTAGCCAATTCTTTCAGGAAAGTCTCTCTGACTTCTGCATTCCAGTGCATCTTGACAGCTTTTAGACGCATCTCCTCAATTTCCTGTTCCTGACCGCTGCCGCCCAGTTCGTCCTGAATCGTTTTAATCTGTTGCTGGAGGAAATATTCGCGCTGTTGCTGATCGATATCCTCACGGGCACGCATTTGGATAGATGCCTTAATTTCTGCCAACTGTACTTCACGATTCAAGATTTCCAATAGATGATAAGTACGTTCTCTGAGTGAGTTGATACTTAATAAATCCATTTTTTCGTCTTTCTTGAATGGCAGGTTGGCGCAAATAAAATTAATGAGGAACATCGGATTGCTGATGTTCTTTATGGCAAATGACGAGTCCTGATGCATTTCTGATGATTTGATATAGCGCATCGTCAAGTCCTTGCATGTTTCTACCAGGGCTTGAAACTCTTTGTCGTCTTTGTTTGGAATATCTTCTTCCAGAAGTTCTACCTCACCCTTCAGATAAGGATGTGTATCTACGATCTCTTTCAAGCGCAGACGTTTCATTCCCTGAAGGATGACTGTTGTCGTTTGATCAGGCATTTCCAATACCCGTACAATTCGTCCAACAGTTCCGATGTTGTGTAAATCTTCCAGTTTAGGGTCTTCTGTGTGTGCCGATCTTTGGCAAATCACTGCAATATCTTTGTGTTTCTTTTCAGCTTCGCGAACGAGCTTCAATGAGGCTTTTCTACCTACCGTGATAGGTAAGAATACTCCGGGAAACAACACCATATTACGAAGGGGGAGAACCGGAAGGATATCACCGGATTTTATATTCACATCAAACGCATGTTCGTCATTGCCATCATAGTCAGTAATTAGCGAGAAGCCGTTCTCACCAACTTCTTCCTCCAATAAGTATCTTTCTTTCATCTTTTCGTTTTAATTTAGTTTATGTCATACATAATATGCATAAATCGTTTGCAAAGTTAATTGATTCTCTCTAATAATAAAGCACAGTGTGGAATAAAAACACAAAAACAATGCCAAATTTTCGGGCAGTAATGGATTTATTCCATAATAATTATTTATTTTTGACGGTTTTCAGCAAAGATCAGTAAAAAATAGGTTTTAGATGGCTAATAAAATGGCGAATCCTTTCTTTCAGTTTAAGCAGTTTACAGTGTGGCATGACAAATGTGCCATGAAGGTCGGTACGGATGGGGTGCTTTTAGGTGCATGGGCTTCTGTTCAGGATGCACATCGAATTCTGGATATCGGTACTGGAACAGGATTGGTTGCTTTGATGCTAGCGCAACGTAGTTTGCCGGATGCGAAAGTTATTGCGCTGGAAATAGATGAAGCCGCTGCCCGACAGGCTAAAGAAAATGTGACCCGCTCTCTTTGGAAGGATAGGATAGAGGTGGTGAAGCAAGATTTTTTGTCCTATCAATCTTTGGACAAGTTTGATGTTGTAGTTTCCAATCCTCCTTACTTTGTGGATTCTCTCAGTTGTCCGGATCAGCAACGAAATATGGCGAGGCATAATAATTCCTTAACCTATGAGAAGTTATTGGAAAGAGTAGCTGATTTGTTGGCGGAAGAAGGTCTTTTTACAGTTGTAATACCCACAGATGTAGCTGATAGAGTAAGAACGATAGCGTCTGCACATAGTTTGCATGCAGTTCGTTCGCTTAATGTGATAACTAAACCGGGAGGTGCTCCCAAACGAACGCTAATTACTTTTTCTTTTCATGATCAAGAGTGCGTTGTTGAAGAATTATTAACGGAAGTTGCTCGTCATCAATATAGTGAAGAGTATATAGCACTGACTCGGGAATACTATTTAAATATGAAATGAAATCTTCAAATAGGAAGTGCTATTCCATATTAATTAATAGTTTATTGACACACAAATATCTGCTTTTCCGAACTGTCATAAAATGCTTCTTCTTCAAAACTTCCAAACTTATGAATAATTTTAAAACCATTCCAATCTAAGTATGTATCTAATTCTTGAGGGAAGAATAGTCTCATATCCAGATTTTGAATTGAATCAAATTTACCATTAATAAAATAATGCCATTCTATTCGATTGATCTGAGTTTTTCTTTCATATCGCATTAGCTGCTTTATCAATATCTCCCTTCCGTCCTTAGTTGTATATGCAGCAACTTCTATTTGCTTTTTTTCATGTTCAACGATATATTGAATGTTGGGATTAAAGCAATCTAGTAGAAACCGGCCTCCTGTTTTGAGATGTTTTTTAACGGTATTAAATGCCTTAAACAGATCTTCATTTAGATATAAATGATGGATTGAGTTAAAGGGAATAAATATGAGATCATATTTATTCTGCAAATCCAAAGTTCTGATATCAGCTTCAATAAACTCAATCTTTAATCCTGCTTCGGAAGCTTTCGCTTTCGCTTGTTCAAGCATAGAAAAAGTGTAATCTACTCCACTAATATTATATCCGTCTTCTGCTATTGGAATAGTAAGTCTGCCTGTACCACAGCAAAGCTCAAGTATACGGGCATCTTTATTTTGGGGCATCCACCGCTTGTAAAATTGCAAATCATCTATGTGAGTATTCATTCCATCATAAATATTCGCATCATAAATTAGATCCCCAACTTTATAATTGCTGTTCATTTTATTATTTTAATTACGTACCGGGTTGATTATTAATATTCTCTTAATCTTGCAAAGATAGTCATTCATTTGGATATACGCATTTATTTCGTACTCTATCATTTCGCCGTTTGTTACGTTTGGCGGGATCCGTTTGGAGTCATCCATGTTTTCGGGCTGGATATAGTAGCTGGTGGCTATATACTGGGATTCTCTATTATGATAGATTCTAATTTTTATATTGGATGTTCCATCTTGTTTTATATGTCTTCCAGTTTGGAAAACGATCGCTTTAAATGTTGTCGTACTGTTTTGATGTTTTTTAAAGGTTTAAAATCGCATTAAACAACTTGAATCGGTCTGAATTGATAGAAAATTGTCTT